>DYSA01000565.1 GCA_020726425.1 Fibrobacter succinogenes
AAGATCCTTATAGTAAGTTAGTATTGTCAATTGCAAGGGTAGTTTACTCATGGAGAATAGAGTGATAATTTTTTTATAGCAAAGAGAATCAATCTATTCAGAAAACTTTTGAAGCTATAATCGCCAATACGGATACTTCATTGCAAAATGAATTTTAAAACAATGGACAAACTCCTCTGCCAAAAATCATATTATTGGGGACTGAGGAAGTCCGGAGGATCTGCGAGAACAGCGCCTACCAGAAAGCCTCCTGCTTGTTTCGATTATTCGACATGGCAGGGGGCTTTTTTTTTGAATTTGCGAAATGATTCAGCACCATGTGACCATTTTTATTTTCAAGAGTGCGAACAGAATCTATAAGTGGTATGGTCGAAGTCCAACCCCGTCGCAAAACCGGTAAAACGGAAACAACAACTTAAAATATGAGGTTAAAAATGGCTAAAAAAGTCGCCCTGATCATGGGATCAAAAAACGATTTCCCAAAACTTAAAGCTGCAGTTGACACACTGAAAGAGTTCAATGTAGAAGTCGAAGTGCGGGTAATTTCTGCTCACCGAGCGCCTCACGTGCTCGAACAGTTCGTCGGCGGACTGGTAGAAAATGGATTTGGAACCGTTATCTGTGCAGCAGGCATGGCAGCTCACCTTGCCGGAGTTACCGCCGCATTTACTCCGCTTCCGGTGATCGCGATTCCCGTTTCTGGTGGGGGACTCAACGGTGTGGATGCACTCTATGCAATGGTTCAAATGCCCAAGGGCATTCCCGTGGCCACTGTGGCGATCGATGGATCAATGAACGCGGCACTTTTGGCAATTCAGATTCTCGCACTCTCAGATGCGGATCTCTTTGCGAAATTTGTCGCATTCAAAAAGGGACTCGAAACGGAGTGTATCGCCGCTGATGAAGCACTCAAAGCTGAACTGGCATAAAAAGAGAAACGTTTCACGGATCCAACGACCCATCGATTCAACGAAAAGCATCTCATGGTGCATCGTTGAATCGGTGAATCGCTGAATTGAAAGGGAATTTGCATGGCTGATCTAGACTACATTTTCGAACAGAATGAACAGTGGCGCGAAAAAGTCACTGTGGAAGATCCGACATTCTTTGAGACGCTAGCGAATCAGCACACACCGGAAATTCTATGGATCGGTTGTTCCGATGCCCGCGTTCCCGCGAATCAGATCACGGGACTGCTTCCGGGAGAGATCTTTGTGCACCGCAATATTGCAAACATGGTGATTCACAGTGATCTCAATTCGCTTTCAGTGATTCAGTACGCCGTCGAAGTGCTTAAGGTTAAGCATATTATTATCACCGGCCACTATGAATGCGGAGGAATTTCGGCAGCTCTTGATCCGAAAGATCACGGACTGATTGACAATTGGCTTCGGCACATTCGCGATGTAATCCGGTTCAATGAAGAAGAATTTTCCACCGTTCCTCAGGATCAGTATGCCAATCGACTCACGGAATTGAATGTGATCGAACAGGTTCGCAATCTTTCCGAGACAACAGTGGTAAAGCATGCACTTGATTCTGATCGAGAACTTACTCTTCACGGTTGGGTCTATTCACTCAAGTCGGGAAAACTAAAAGAACTCTGTCGAGTGGAGTAGTACGTAGCCAGTTCCCCGTTTTCCTGCTGCACATTGCACATATCTATTTCAATTGATTCGTTCACTCCCGCTTTCCCGCTGGATCTCTTGTAATTCAATACTTTCAACCACGGAACACACTGACCACACAGAAAAGTTTATTGTTTTCTTTCTGTGTTTTCCGTGTGGTCAGTGGTTATTGCCCGCATTAATACATTTTCAAC
>DYSA01000004.1:0-32125 GCA_020726425.1 Fibrobacter succinogenes
GTAACAGGTCTGGAAACCTGTTACGACTGTTTATGCCAAGTTCATTGATTGTAAAGTACCTGAGTAGTTACCTGTCAATCTATCGACGATTAAAGAAACTTGCGAGGTCATCAATCTGAGTCCGCGATGCACGGATACGAAGACCACTGTTTCCAGCACGTTTCATAGAAAGAGAAATGCGCCGTTTTTTACCATCAACTTCAATAACTTTTACTTTGACTGAATCGCCAACCTGCACAACTTGTTCCGCAGATTCGACATACTCATCAGTCAATTCAGAAATATGAACAAGACCATCAGACATCGCATTGATATCTACAAACACTCCGAACGCAGCAATGTTAGTTACACGACCATCAAGAATCGCATCAACTTTCACCTCGTCCATACGCAACTTGCGTTTCGGACGACTGCTCAACGACACAAAGCGTTTTGCCGCGCGAAGCTGTTCTGAAATCTTCTCCGAAACAAAACGAGCAACAAACTCATCTGCCGCAACAAATTTTTCAAGAAGTGCAAGGTCACGGCAAAGATCTTCAGGTGTTGAACCCAACTCATTGCAAATACTTTCAACAAGCGAAAACTCAGCGGGGTGAATTGTCGACTTATCGAGAACAAAATCACTGTTCGAAAAGATAATGTATCCTGCAGCATTGTGATAATCGCTCTCTGTAAGTTCTTCGAGATCGCGAATATCATACTTACAATTAAGCGTTGCCTCTTTGCGTTTAGTACGAAGGATTTCAAGTTTTTCTTGAGTAATACCAGCGCGCAAAAGAAGCTCGTCCTGTTTTTTGTTCAACTCAACACCGCGACGCAATGAAGCGGCCGTGAACAGTTCAGTAGTCACTTCAGCCATTTTCGCTTCACCAAGAAGAGACTGCTTAGGGTGAACTGTGAAATTTTCACTTCCAATTTCGATCAACAGGTTCACGGGAATGATTGTCGCAACACCATACGCATAAGTTTTAAGAGTATTCTCTTCAAGTTGAGCAGCGCTCTCTTTGAAAAAATCTGACTTTAACAATGCTGCAATTTTTGTAGTCGAAGAAACTGCAAATACTTCAGGTGTTGAAATCAATGAATCAACCGTGAGTTTCACAATATCAGTCACAGAAGTGCCCAGTTTATTTCCCAGAACTGCGATGCGTGAAGGGTGATACTGTTCAACCATCTGCTTAAGTTTTGCGGAAATAAATGGACGGCCAAAATCGCGTACATTCTCACGGGTTGCACGAAGTAATAATCCATTACTATCTACAGTGACCAACTCAATTTCGGTTTCACTATATGCGGCAACCATCATCAATGACTGTTTTCCCGCAGAAATATATTCATTCACCAATTTGCCGAGATCAGTACGAATTTCACGCGCTAAACGGTTTTCTGCACGACGAATAATCTCTTCTTTTAGCACTTCTTCAACCATCGGCTGAAGGTGACGCGTCCAAGCTTCATGAATTGAGTCAAGAATTACTGAAGCACCAATAGCATCGTGGTTTTCCAAGAAATATTCGCCGAGAAGGTCATCAATCTGGAAAAGAGGCGCACCGATTTTTACTTTGATATCTTTTTTCAATTCACCATCTCGAAGAAGCAAAACATCTTCATAGGTAAGGTCGCGAATCAATGTTTGTTTATCTCTAAAAAGATCGTATTTTTTTGTTTTCTTTTTGAAAGAGAGTTCAATGTAACCCTCATCTTCGACAAATTCTCGAACCACAATACGTGCATGCTCATCGAACCCGTAACGTTCAGAAAGAATATCAATCACTCCAGATTTAACCAAATCAACAGGAGTAAATTCTGCTACACTTTCAGAAGACTCTGACTGTTCTGAATTTTCATCAACTACAACATCGGAAGATTCAGTCGAAACTGAAACCGGAACGATCTTGCTAGCGTACTCCGCAAACAACGCATCAAGATCACCTTCGGACTTCTGATCGTCGATTTCATCCGCACATGGCAACAAACCTTTTGCAATGGCCAAAGCTCCACGAGTACGGACATTGGTACGGTGAGACATAGCAAGGTCATCGAGTTCAGCCGCACTGATACTCATTTCGACTTTATAGTCCATATCTTCGTCGTAAACGTTCGCTTTACGAAGAATTGTGCGTACTTTTTCTCTATGGGGAGCAAGAGCTTTTTGACGATTGAGGAATTCATAAATTTCAGACACCGTATCGAAGTCTGTTTGTGTAGCGACGTTAGGTACATAATCAGTAATAAAATAGAGAGAATCTCCTTGAGCAAAATGTGAACAGATTGTTTCTGCCACGTCTTCCGGAATGCTCCATGTTTCACTGATAAATGCTGCAAACTCTATCATCCCAGCCCATTTCTTTAGATTATTTCATCGAATTTTTCAAGCTTTAAATTAAACAATGGGTGAAAATAAATCAATCTAAATAGTCAGATTGAAATATTCAGCAAAAAAGAGGAAAAAAGGCGTGAAAAAATCGGCTATTTCCCCGCTACCATTTTGGTATCAGCTTCCAATTTTTGAAATCTAGCTTTTGGAGCATTGCGTGCTTCAAGTACACTTTTTCGAGTAGCAAGAGAAGCTTTTGCATCATCGTATTTCCCTTGTTTGTACAGGGCAAAAAAGAGATACTCTAGCGCAACAGTATTCGTTCCGTGCTTCGAAAGAATTGTTTTGGCGACTGACTCGATTTTGGCGTATTTTTTTTCGTCTGCATACATTTCAAGAAGATCATACAGTACTACTTGCGATGTAAAAATGCCACTTTGAGAAACTTTTAACAGATCGTTAAGCGCTCGTGGCCGCTCATCTTTTGCATCTTCCATCCAAAACAGGGCTTTTACATTTGCACCAACCCAATAATCATATACCGCTACACCATACAGTGCATCAACATTACCTTGATTTTTAAGTGGTCGAAAAACGTCGATAGCTCGCCAACCAAGCTTTAGTGAAGTCACCAAACGATTTTGACCGCGTTCGTACGCACCGCGAATCCCAAGAACAGCAGCACCAAAAAAGCGATCCCATTCAGCAGTTGATGATTCGCCGAGTTTTGCACCTTGATCACAAGCTACATAAAATTGGGTAACAAATGAGGTATTACCTAAATCCCGCATTTGATGATGATAAACTGCAGCTTTTAAAAAATAGCCAGCAGGAGATTTGGGGAATTTTTTAATAAGCGCATCCGCTTCACGATGGGCAGCCTCATAATTATCATCAAAAACGAGCGATACACATTTCTGACCGCTACTTTTTAATGAACCATCAACCGCTGCAGACCCGATAAAAAAACAAAGCAAGATGAGAACTATGCTAATTTTGAATAATTTTATACTCATTATGATACCGATCCCACTTTTGCATATCTAAAACTAGACGGTACTTTCGCTCAATTCTAAAGCATTTATCTTTAAGGAAATAAAAATCAACAACAGAATTGCAGCTATACTTGCTTTTTTCAAACCATGTAATTTCACGAATTGTAAAATACGGTTTATCTAATAGCAAGCTCGAATCTAGCCCTTCTGTTATAACTCGAAGATCATCAACTAGCAACAGGTTCAAATCTTTCTCCGCTTGAGCGTGAGAGTAGTTTGAGCAAGATGCAGTCATTAGCATAAAAATAATTACCAAAAATCTCATCTGAATCCTCCGAGAATGTTCGTATTCGTAGATTCATCAAACAAATGGATATGAGAAGCATCCACAAAAACTTCAACCGGTTTTCCAATAACGATAGGTTCTAAGCGATTCACAAAGAATCGAACCGTTTCCCCTGAACTTGTTTTTGCTATTACAAGATTTCTATCACCAGGAGTTTCAACAAAAACCGGTGTTACGTTAAACACGGTACACCAAAAGTGTAGCTCTCTTTTTCTCGTCAAATGAATATCTTGTGGACGAATACAAACTCTCACGGCTCGCGTGCCACTATTTACTGCTTCAACAGGAAATCCTTCTGCAAGTCGCAAAAAACCAAGTGGCGTATGAACGACGGGCAACCCATTGTAAATACCGAGTGTTGAACTAAATGAATTGGCCATTGGGCTTCCAATAAACTCCGCAGTAAATCGTGTTGCAGGCGCATCATATAATCGCATCGGCTCAGCATATTGCTCAAGATTCCCTTTATTTAGCACTGCGATTCTCTGGCTCATGCTCATTGCTTCTGCCTGATTATGAGACACATAGATAATTGTTTTTCCTACTTCAGAGTGGATCCGCTTCAGTTCTTCCATCGCAAGTTCACGAAGTGCTGCATCGAGATTACTGAGCGGTTCATCCAAAAGAAGTACTTCGGGATCAAGAACGAGTGCCCTCGCAAGAGCTACACGTTGCCTCTGCCCACCAGAGATTTCTTTGGGTAGTCGATTTTCTAACCCTTCCAAACCAAGAAGAGGAATAACCCAATCGAGTTTTGAAAATATCGCATGCTCTTCCATTTTCTGAATTTTCAGTCCAAATGTGATATTGTTCTTCACATTCATATGAGGAAAAAGCGCGTAACTCTGAAATACCATACCGATTGGCCGTTTCTGTGCTGGCAACCCTTGCATCGGTTTTCCACCAATCCACAGTTCGCCACTATCGATCTTTTCTAGCCCCGCTATCATTCTCAAGAGTGTTGTCTTCCCACACCCAGAAGGGCCAAGCAGTGTAACAAATTCACCCGACTTGATATGAAGGTCAAGATCGTGAATCACGGAATGATTCCCATAGCTTTTTTTAATATTTTTCAGAACCAAATCGGCCATATTTACACCTTACTTAACAGCACCAGAAACGACACCGGAAACCATATACCGTTGAACAACAAATGTGAACACCATTACCGGCACACTAAGACAAACTGAAATTGCAGCGAGTACATTCTGCGGTGGGGAAAATGAAAGATTCTTGTTCAGATACAATGTCAGAGTTTGAATCTGACCACCTGTATCAAGGAGGAAATGAGCAAAAATAAACTCATCCCATGAGAGTAAAAAAGTGTATATCGCACCTGCAATTAACGAGGGAAAAACCATCGGAACAAGAATTCGCGTAAATATCGTTACACGATTTGCCCCGATAACACGTGCTTGTTCTTCAATATCCTTAGGCACGAATTCAAAAGCTGTTGTAGCCATAAAAATAACATAGGGCAAGGACAACAGAGTATGTGCTAAAACAACCGATATAAATGATGAGTGCAGATTCGCTCGAACAAAAAATGTAGCAATCGGAATAACAGAAGAGATATCGGGGAAAAGTCGAACTGAAATTAAAAGAATGAGAAAAAAACGTTTCAGAGGGAAATTATAACGTGCAAGTACATACCCTGCCGGAATACTCAAGAGTGATGTCAACAGAACCGTTAATGTTGCAATTATTGCGCTATTACTGACAACACCCCAAAATTCACGATCACGGAAGAGATACAAAAAGATATCAAATGTCGGACGATTAGGCCACAAAGGGATCGGGCGTCCACCGGTGTTCATTGTCGACGGATCACTTATTGAATACTTTATCAGCAGATAGATCGGCGCTATTATCCCAATAATCATCACGATGACACAAATCGCCCATACAATTCGCTTACCGATTTCATCTCTGTCAATATAACTCATTTTGAATTAACTCCAGAATTAACAAGAACCCTTTTAATTCGGCCAGTTATTTCGACAATAACCACCAGTGTTAGAATGGTTAGTCCGACGAGTACGAGTGCAACAACAGCCGCTTCACCTGGATCACTTCCAAATCCATACAATTTTTCGATAAGAGTACCGAGAAGTGGATAATTCCCCGCAAGAATATAGGGAAAAATGAACTCTTTCCACATCTCCACAGATCGTAGAAGAAGCACAGTGGTCATCGCAGGGAATATAAGTGGTAGGATAATTCGTTGTAAACGAACACGAAATCCAGCACCCATGGTTTTTGCCGCATCGATGAGTTCTGGTTCAATTGAGTTAAGCCCTGACAAAATGATCAGCATTGAAATCGGCATATCGCGCCAAACTTTCCCTAGCATTGAAACAGAGAGTGCAAGATATTTACTTCCTCTCCAAGCGACATCGTGATCTATGATTTTGGGAAACAGCCAGTACTGACCTTGAAAAAGATGGTTAGCGAATCCGCCTTGAGAGTCAAAAAGGATGAATAATAGTGTTGCAATAACTAATCCAGGGAAAGCGAAAGGTATCACAAATATCGTTCGTACAAATGATTTACCCCAATATGAGTTATACACCAGCAATGCCGCGAATAATCCTGCAAATAATTCTAATGGCGTTCCAATGGCGACAAATGCGAGAGTATTTAGGAGGGCGTTGTGAAACTCTCCATTTTTAAGAATTTCAACTGCCGGTTCGAGTGTGGGAAAAACATTAGTCTTTGTAAGGCTGATTGTAAACAATTCAATTAGTACAAGGAGAAAAAAGAAAGAAAGAAATATGGCCGCTGGGAACAGTGGCCATATTTCACCCATTTTTTCTACAAAACGGTCATAACGCTTCAAATGTATTTACTTTCCAGCCTGTGTCGGATAGCGATCGCCAAGAATTTCTTTGGCTTTCACACGATACACCGCATCAAGAGATTTTACAACTTCAGGTTTACCGACAGGTTTATTTGCCTTTACAACACCAACACCGATGTCATACCAAGCATCAATATAGTTATCAGACATTTTAGAATAATCTTTATCGATAGGCACAACGGTAATAATTGAATCCGAGAGTTGGCTTGAAATCTGATCAACAGAAACCTTATAAATATTACCAACCCAACCTTCTTCAAACACGTTGCTCAAGTTATCAAGAAGATCTTTGCGTACAGGAATCATACCAAACTGAGATGACTCTTTAGCATTATTAGTCTGACTTGTAATAAACAGAGCAAGTTCATACGCAAGCTTACTCTTCGGTGCAGCAGTTGGAATACCCCACCACCAACCACCAGTACTAATCTTACGAGTACCTTCGATTACTGGTTTACCTTCTGCATTCAATGTCAACGAGACACCTTGAGGAATTACACAAACACCCATGTCTTCAGGTTCTTCCAAGTACGATGGCATACCTGGATCTTCTGGCCACCCATGAATGTTAAACAAGTCAATCTGCTGTACGTACGCAACAAACGCTTTACCATCTTTAATCGCATTATAGATGTGTGAACCTCTCCATGGATCTTCCCAAGCACCAGGATTGTACAATCCATTTTTAATAAATGCCTGTTCCCAGAAGAATGTTTCTTCTACTGCCTGCCCTTTCATAGTGCGAATTTCATCCTGAGTCGCACCAAGTGTATATGCGCGGTCAATGATATTCTGTGAAGTACCGTTATATCGTGCACCGCGAAGAGCTATACGACCTGTTTTCGATCCGTTATAGGTTTCGTTTGCCCAAATCGCACCGGCAACATACAAGTCATATACATCCCACTGAGCTGGATCTGCTTCGAAAGCATACGCACTTGGGAGACCATAACCATTCAGCGCTTTCAATTCCGCATCAATCCGTGCTTTACTCGCTTCAAATTTCTGGAATGCTTCAGCAACTTTTGATTTACGATAGAATAATACACGAGTTTCTAATTTTCTCGGCACATAATACGCTTCACGATTTACCATTGCCAGTGCGGCAGCTACAGGGTGATATGTGGCCATATCTTTTTCAACCTGATCCTTAGAAACAACTTGATCAAGCTTCTGAACAAGTCCTTCTTCTGCAAGTTGACGAGTAATTTCAAAGGGAACTTTAACCAAAGAAATTGATGGTTCTTGCTTACGAGCATCAAGTTCAAGCATCATCTTAAGATCAGCTTCATTATTGAACGTGGTAAGCTTGATTTTACAATTGTGTTTTTTCTCAAAGGCTGGCAAGATTTCATTTTTAAAGTATCTCTGCTGAGCTGGCATCATACGAATAAGTACGGTCATCTCCTCTTTAGGACCTTTCCCACAAGATCCAAGAACCAAAAACGCAGCAACACCAACAGCGACATAGGCCAAGCGTCTTAATTTCATCAACTCCTCCAACAATTTACACAGGTTTGATCTATTTATTATCAATATACTACAGATTTTCGTTTACGACTGAAAAATTACTGACAATTACTGTCAGAGACTGACTTTTGCAATCGAACAACTTCATCGTGACTCGTTTGAAGCTTTCTCCCAAGCACTTGTAAAAACGTATTAGCTAGTTCTGGAATCTGCGACACCATTTTTCGAAGATAACTTCTGCTCAGAACATACACTCTACAACGACTTGTAGCAATCACTGTTGCAGAACGAATATCTTGATTAAAAAGCCCCACTTCACCATACGCTTCGCCAGAAACAAGCTCTCCAAATTTTACCGGAAAACTCCCATTCCCAACGACGAGATCGGCTGTTCCTTCTTTAAGTAAATAGAGATGGTTAGCACGATCTCCTTCACGAGAAATAAGTGCACCATCCTCATAAATTACTTCCTGAATACCTTCGGCTAAACTCATCAATCGCACAGCGCTTACAGAAGCAAATAGTTCATTTCGTTTTAAAAACAAAACTCGATTTAACACTTTTATTGCTTCATTACTTTTCACACTATCAACTCCATCTGAATTCATTGCTACCAATGAAAGTGTTTGAATAATCTCATTTTTAGAAGTACTTAGTTCGTTCAAAAGAGATTCGATGTTGAACAGATCTCGATCAGATTGTTGTAACTGCAAGTACAACCACAATGAACTACTGACAACAAGCGTGTTGGATGATTCAAAAATACGTTTTGGCAAAACGAAATTCCTAAGTCTCGTGGCAGTCATTTCTGCATAAACAGAAATATCGAACGACTCTAAGATCGGTATCGTTAAATCTTTCAGAAGAGAATCAGCCGAGGTCTCCAACAACTCAATAAGCGCAACTCGCTCTTCAGGCTCTTCGACACGCAAATCGCGTCGACCTTCCGCAATAAAACCGGTTTCGTCAAGTATTGCAAGAGAATCAATCGCACATTCGGCGGCAAAAAGCATCTGATCTTTCAAGGCTATATCAACAAGTTTAAAACTCTCATCTTCTCGATACTGAGCAGGAATTTGATGTAAAGCAGCGGCTATTTCATACACATCAATAAGTTTAGATTCAGCATATAATTTTACACCATCCAGTTTGGAAAGTACTTTCAAATTGTGGTTCGTTTGAACGCTACCTAGTGCTCTTATGAGCAAATTTGTTTTTTCTAGTGGTAATTGACAACAATTGAGCATTGCGTCGACAGCAACTACTGCTTTCTCTGCAGATCTATGAATTTCGCGAAATAACAGTTCAAAATTGCGCTCATGATCGGATGCAAGTATTCCTGACAACAACTCGAACTTCGACTTTTCACTTCCAACTTCAAATATATGACGGATTACTATTTTTGAGACATCTGAACTGATTTGCGATAATGATTGAATGGATCTCGATTCCCATTCTTCAAGTTGTAAAACAGTTAAACCAAGTACTGCAAGTTCTATACTACAATTCTGATCACTTTTATAGAGTGAATCTAAAAACGATCGTAGATGTGGAAGATCACTCGATTTTTCATTACTACATAAATACATTCCCGAATACACGCGATCTTCTGGTTCTCCCACCCAAAAATATCGAGTTAAATGGGTGCGGAATTCAGATAAATATGTCTTGTTTAGAATGAGTGATAACACAGCTCTATGCCATACTTTGGGATCTTCGTGCTCCACAAGAAAATAGAGCAGAAAAATATTATTCTTAATTTCCCCGGCATAACGTGCAGCTTCACGAATAAGAAGAATATCATTACTTTCCATCACTAAACGATTTAAAGCGCCTTTGCTCTCATTTCTATCCATTTTCACCAAAAATTTTATTGCAGCTCTTTTCATATCTTGTGAACTGAACTCAGCAAATTGATGTATTAAATCGATACATTCAGATTCTATGTTTGAGCCAATATTCATCACCAATGAATCAATTCCATCACCATTTTGATTTTGCGGTCTCACAAGACTTTTCATGTATGCATGTTTAATCTTCAATGCTTCAATAAATAGCAAAAGTGAAGTTACACAAATAACCGATACCAGAACGACACTATGCTTATTAATTATAAAAATAAGAATCGAAGCAGAAATGATCGCTAACGGCTTAACCACACCTTCAATGACCGTTTTAGCTCGACCACGCTTCTCTTTTTCCACAGCAGCAAAAAACATTTGATAAATCGGGGAAAAAAAGTTTTCAAATGCGAGATACCTAAATAGCTGCCATAACAATAAGATTGAAAATGTTAGTCTATTCAGACCCCAAAAATGTATCGTGGTGAGATACAAAATTGATCCTAAAAAAAGAGTCATAGGGAGATATGAAAAAATCCGAGTAAATCCCCGTAACGCAATCAAATCAGGAGTAACATAGCGCAATAAACCAATTGTAATAAGACTGTGAAAAACATAGAAACCGTACTGAAACTGCGATAACTTTCCAGCACCGGAAAATGTTGAATTACACTGTTGCCAGAAATGGTAGTCCACGAGAAATATGGATACAAAAATTCCAAAGTGAAGAACTGCAATATTCCTAACGAGTGAATTCTTAAAAACCTCCTGCGCATCGGAGAACAGCGTTCTAAAATGATTCGAACTTGAACTAGGAAGTGCTTCTTTAGGTATAAGTTTGTCATTGTATGAAGTAACAACTCGATTTACCGAAAAGTATGAAACAAGATAGAGTATCGACCAAAACAGAAGCATCAATTCAGCTTGGATAAAATTCAAAACAATCCACGACAGGATCGCGCCTGATAAACCACCGATAAAACCCGATGAAGCGATGCGAGGAAAAATTGTTTTCGTTTCTGCCGGTTCACTGATATCTGTAGCCATAATCCAAAAGGTTAAGAAGAGAATCGTTTTCAACAGATACGAAACTGGATAGAACAGTATCAGTACAAATCGTGAGGAATTAGGATATACAGAATCAGTTATCTCATAAATGACAAAGAGAAATGCGATTAGAACTGTTGCAATTTTGAGTACATTTTTTAATAGATCACCGCGATTTATGTGATCAATTTTCTTAAAGAAAAGAAGTGGCAAGAGTAATAAGATAGCACCATTCAACAAATACAATTTGCCGAGGATTTCACTGCCAAATGAAGAAACGATCAAAGAAGTGACCGCGGTTTCACCAACAATAGTAGCTCCAAAAATAAAAAAGTGCAACCGTGACAGAAGCTGCTCTTTGCGCAATAGCATTACGTAAATCCCCCAAAAAATCTAAAGGATTGATACACCGTATCAATCCTTCAAAATAGTTTTAGCTCAACACATTAAAAAGAAAAGGTTGCACTAATCTTCGAACTGAAATGATGGCTGTTTCCACTGAAAAGATTGCTGAATGTGTAGAGCATATTTTCAGCGACTACTGCATCAACTTTAAAACGATCTTCAATATTTACACCCATACCAAATGAAACATGATCATCTTCGCTATTTTCTACCCAATAGCTGGTAGCATCACCTTCATTAAGTTTTTCATAAGCGAGAAGTTTAGCACCACCTACACGCCAAACAAGCCAGTCAGTCAGGATATTGCGTTCAATACCAAAAGATACTTTACCACCAATGCGGCTTCTAGTGCCTATTGAATCGGCAAATAATCCTAAAGATGAACTATCTCTGAAATTTTTCAGAATTGAATATGAGTCATTCTGATAAATTCCTTCGATACCACCCCAAAGGAATCCACGGTCGATATTTGAATTGAGACCAACTCCACCGTTGAAATCCAAAATTGATTCATCGACATGGTGTTTAATAATATTTGCCTGAATATGTGGAACAAATTTACCATTAATTGCGGGCATATCAGCAAATGCACGGACATCGGCAGTAATCACCATATCTTTATCAGCAGAAGAAACAGTTTCAATGCCTATTGCCTGAGGTCCTTTTAAGGTAATTGATCCAACTGAAAGACCTGCTTCAAAATCAAGGTTATCAGAAACTGACCCTGCAACACCAAGATTTACTTTATTAAAACTGGTCTTTGCCTTATCTACGCCTTTTTCTTTTTCAGTCTGGAAAGCCATATAAGTTCCGACACCGATCGTAAGACCATTTTTAAGTGTCACACCAGCAAGAACATCAGTTTTTCCAACCATTTCTTCAACAGGAATAAACTTTGCACCTGATTCTTTAGGTGCACCAATGTAGTACTGGCTACCAGCATCAAGATATTTAAGCATTGGATCATAACGATTGAACATCGCTCCAATGGTAAATTTTGATTTTGACTCTTCACTTTCACCAAATGATACAGTAGCACCAAAATTGGGTTTCATCGCATCGCGATTATACTGCTGAGAATACGCATCGGCAGCCGAATCTTCACCGATTTTTGTGTAAGCGCCGAAGGATCCCATGAGAAGTCGGCCATAACCACCAACTGTCGCTGGATTGACAAAAATTGACTGGTCATCTTTCATGAAACTGTGAGTTCCACCCATAGTTTCAACTCGTGCATCGGTAGCGAATACTGAAGCGGCACATACAGAAACCGCAATAAGAGATAAATAACTGCGCATACATTTCTCCATTTTACACTATGATATGTTTTATTCTGATAAAAAAGGCAGGATCGATTTGACCCTGCCTCAACGTTAGAATCACTGAGTAAATACAAAAGGATAAACAACTTCCGTCACATCACCCGGTTTGTCAATTTGACCGAACGCCCAAAGACTAATTTTTTGAACGATAATTGCTTCTAAATCGGGGTCATTAATAGTTGAACTAATAACCTTACAGAAAAGAACTTTACCAAATTCATCAATTGCCCATTTAACGGTAATTTTACCTTTTAAATCGGGATTATCAGCAAGTCGACGGTTGTAAGCGTACTTAAGAGATGCCATATTCTGTTGAACGACACGCATAATATTTGCACGACTACGTCCTCCAGTAAGACCAGCTCCATCTGCACCAGAAGGATCTTTCATTTTCAGCTCACCGCGTTTTTTCATCTCAACTTTGCTTCCGCCACCTCCGCCCATAAGGCTTCCGAGAAGGTCGTCAACACCACCTGAGCTTCCGCCGAATCCTGAACCGTAGCCAGATCCGAATCCAATACCAGCTTCACCTTTACGTCCAGTTCCGCCACCGCCACCTTTTTGAAGACCTCCGACTCCGGAGAGAACAGCATCAATACCAGACGCATATCCACCTTTACCGAAAATATCAGAATTGGCAGCTGATTGACCAGTTACAGCACCGGAAATAATCCCGAGAACGCCTTTTTTGGTAACCATCGCTTTTGGATCACCACCACCACCGGTTTTACCACCAGATCCAACAGGAGTTTCTTTGAGCTTTTTCTTCTCTTCTTTAAACTCCTCTTTTTTCTCTTCTTTTTTCTCCTCAAGATTTTTAGTAAGGTCGATCTCTTCTGAAAGAGAAACCGTTTTTTCCTGAAGTTTATTGTAGAAGTCTGGTGCAATAGTCATAAGACTTACTTTGGTAAGAAATATCCCTACAGCAAGCCCGGCAACTGTTACAATCGGCATAATAAATCTGAGACGACGGTCTTTTTCAGCGACGAAAATGTCCATACGCTGATTAAGCGCTTTTACATATTCTGCCTCAGTAAGCAATCTTCCATCATCTTCGTCTTCATCATCATCTTCATCATTTTTAGGTTTCGATGCTGCTGGTGACGCTTTCTTTTTATCAGTTACTGCGGCAGAAGCTCCAGCAACTTTTGAAGTGACAGGTTCACTAGTAGCAACAACCGAAAGATCTTTTATAGAAACCTCTGCACCGAGAGATTCAAATCGCGCTTTGAGTTCAAGTGCTTTCTCCTCTGAGAAATCTTTCCCGATAGAAATAGATTTCGAGGTAACAGCACTCATAATCTGTTCAGGAGCAGCACCAGACATAGATGCGACTTCCTGAGTCACGTTTGCAGCGATTTGTTCGTTTGCACAGCGTTTCAAA
The DNA here is from genome assembly GCA_020726425.1 of Fibrobacter succinogenes. Classification (GTDB taxonomy): domain Bacteria; phylum Fibrobacterota; class Chitinivibrionia; order Chitinivibrionales; family Chitinivibrionaceae; genus JAIFMU01. Next base: position 13,988 of record DYSA01000004.1, read on the forward strand.
ATTACTTGATAACTCATAATTATTGTTCCCGCATCATCACTGCAAATTTCATGTTGACATATCCGTTACGACCGCAAAGGCGCATGATCTTGTAAAGAATATCAAAATTGATATTTTTATCAACCTGCACTACGATCTCTCCTTTTACTTCATTCAAAATCCCCCGTTTTACCATCTCTTCTTCGGCGCGCATATGCTTTTTAAGCTGAGCATCCAACAAAGAGAGAGTATCAACGTCGAATTTATCTTGAACAGTCTCTGATAATTTCATTGTCGATTCTACAGTGGCATTATCAATCAGAATCGAATCTGAAGTTACCGCCAACTGAAGACTAACTTCTTCTGGTCTTTTATTCGAAACAGAATTCGGAAGAGCTAAGTCATCCGCATTCGTAAGCATCGAACCATCTGCAGAGAAACTCTTAAGAAGGAACAGAAGAATAATCGTGAACATGTCCATCATTGATGTAATATTCAGGGACGTCGAACCTTTAATTTTCTTGATTTTCGCCATAATCCCCTCCTACATCCGCAGTTTTGCAATTGAAATATTTTTCAAATTGGCAGTTCTGCCGACATCCATAAGCTGAACAATTTTATCGTAAACCATTTGATCTTCAGCAGCAATAATCAAGTCATTGCGATCTTCCGCATCGGGATAACGATCGCGAACCTGAACAAGCATACTTTTCATCAAATCGTATGCAGAAAGATCACGTTGCTCAAAATCAGCAGGATTTTGAATGGTAATTTTTCTCCGTGTTACGACTTCTTCATCTTCAGTTTTATCAGCATCAGCTTCCGATACCGGGCTCATACGAGTAGTCAATGCATAAACAACGTCACCAGGTTTAATGGATTTCAAAGGAGCACCGTTCTCATCAGTAAGCAGTTCGCTAAATTGAATCGAATAATACCCTTTTTTAACCGCTTTGAAGTCATCTTCCATTGCATACAAGTAGATTTCTTCACGATCCTGAGGCGTAAATGCCTTCCCACTTTTGGGATCAATTGGAAGCGCTGAATATTTCATCGTTTTAGGATCCAATTTTTCAGGGAAATACTCTTCCATCGGAAGAACAGTTCCCGTTTCTTTGGAAACATACTTGTGATACTCTTTATAGAATATCGACGGTAAGAAATTACTTTTTGCACCGATTGTCATTGCAGAGTCAGACAAGAGAACGGTCAAAACGAGTTTGTTCGGTTCTTCTTCCGGCTTCTGCGTTTGCGTCGATGTAGTCTGAGATCCACGAGGACCTTGAGGAAGACTAACATCCACAGTAGCAATCTTTGCAAACTCTGCAGAAGCAAGAAGAACAGGGATCAATACCACCATGAGATTCATGAAACTGGTAAGATCAAGCTCTTTCATTTCAGCTTTGCTACGTCTTATTTTATTTGCCATACAGGATTTCCTTGTATAATGTTACGATTCTGATTACTCTTCGATGAGGTTAATCAGCTTCGCAGACTTTTCATCAAGGTCTTCAAGTACTTTGTCTGATTGTGCAGCAAGGATACCCTGACATAGAACTCCAGGAATCGCTACCATAAGTCCAAAAAGCGTGGTTGACATCGCAACCGAGATACCTTTTGCAAGTTCAGTTGCACGCTGTGCTGCAGGAGCATTTGCCACCGCGTCGAACGCCATCATAAGACCGAAAATTGTACCCATAAGTCCCAACATAGTTGCGATATTCGCCATATTATTAACCATTGGAATCATCTTTGTCACTTTGGGAGCTTCAGAAAGGAATACTTCATCAACACGTTTCTGAACTGTTTTTGTAGATTGACCTTTATTTGCAAGAATTACTACAACTGCTTTAGCAAGAGGCATTTTCTTTTTTGATTCTGCGAATTTAATAGCTTTGTCAAACTGTCCCTGCTTCATGAATTTAGCAATACCATCCATAAATTTTGCCGCTCCGCCAGCAGAACCATAGAGATAAATAGCACGTTCTACAACAACCGCGAACAGAGCTATTCCAACAAGAAGAATAAGCCACATTGCCCAAGAACCACTTTTGTCCTGGAAACCCACTGCGATGAAATTAAACAAAGTACCCATTAGAAGCTCCTTCTGTTAATTAAACAGGAAAACAATAATACAGTTAGTTATTCGATACAGAGCGGGAATTACCCCGCTTAAATTCATTTTAATTTCGTCAGTTGCTCTTTAGCTTTCGCAATTTTTTCTTCTTCATCCAAAATTGATCTTTTTGCAACATTTTCAATTTCTGTCAACTTTGCAAGTTTTTCAGAATCATCACTTCCAGAACTCATTACAGCACTAATATTTGAAAGTGCCTGTTCCAATCCACGCTGAACTTCAGCCTCGACTGAATTGGTTACACGCTGTTCTTCATTGATAGTTTCAAATTGTATTGTCATCGCTTCTGAAGTCGGGTCGATATATTCGATACGACTTTTCACACTATCAACCCAGACGTTACGTGAAATACCGATTGCTTTCGCGGTATTCAATGCTTCTTCGAATTTCGGAAGGGCGGCATCAAGAGCAGTCAAATATTTTTCATCGAGAGCATCCCGATACTCCTGTTCCTCATCTGCCGTTAATCCATCAGGGATCGGAGCATCACGGAAAATTTCACCTACTTCTTCAAGAAGACGACCTTTTCGATATCCCATCTCCATATAGGCTATTTCAGATTTACGAACATACTCATTACTAATTCCCTGTTTCTGAGCAGTTTCGATATTCCAGCCAAGTTTTTCTTGAGCACGTGAATAATACTGTTCAAGTCCAGAAACAAGCTGAATTTTCGCGGCCAATTTTTCATCGCGACTACCAAAGAGTTGCTGATCGCGAAGATCACTCGCAAAATTTACATAGGTCATACCGATTGCATAGGTTGATTTGAATGTCCACTCTTCAATACCCATTTTGATAGCTTCTGCATATGATTCAAGTACAGGTTTGAGCGCCTTAACTTTAATATCAAGTTGCTTTTTAACGGCTGCTGGATTTGCACCAACAAGCTTGATCGCTTCAACTTTCGCACGATTCAACTCACCGAAGATATAGTAACTTTTTGCACCGATATCACTTGAGAGTTCATCTTTTTTCGCATATTTCTCATATACTTTAATGGCAAGTGAAACATTCGTCTCTGCAGCAGAAATCTGTTTCAACTCAATAAATGCCTCAGTCGCTAACAGATACGCATTAATCTGTTTCTGACGTGGTTCTGGGAATTTATTTGCATAATCAACAAAGGCATTCGCCATATCTGATTTGCGTTCCATTTTCTGATAACAGTATCCAATCGAGTAATATCCTTCAGCTGCGAATTCTGTTTCTGTGTATTTCGTTCCAAGAATGGTATACACATCAATTGCTCGCTGGAAATTTTTCGCTTTTTCATACGCAAGACCGGCATTGTAAAGAGCTGTTGGGGTATTCACAGCGGTTGGATACAGTTTATATGCGAGATAAAACGCATCACCCGATTTCGTGTCATTGCCAGCTGTCTTGTAATACTCCGCGGCTTTCGCCAAAGCACCGATCGCAAATGCAGTGTCCTTAATCGTAGATCCAGCAAGCTCCATCACCGTCGCTGCTTCAGTAAACTTATTGAGCTTCACATAATTTTCACCTGCACGGCCATAGGCTTGCGGAATAAGCTTAGAAGCAGGGAACTGCTTAGCTAAGGCTACAAATGTTTCAGCAGCTTTTATTCCATCATTTCCTGTTTCATATGACGCCGCAGCTTCAAACCAAGCTTTTTCAGCCACAACACTTGATGGATACTTCGAAGCAACGCTCATAAATGCAGTTGCCGCCGCAGGATATCCACCATTGGTACGCAATGCATCTGCTTTCAGGAACAGGGCACCTGCCGCGAGATCGATATACTTCTTATACTCTTCCGAGTTTTTCTCAGTCCGAGCGAGCAGCACATCATACGTTGAAATTGCAAGGTCAAACTGTTTGCTCTTTGTATATGCATCAGCCTTGAGCTTTGTTGCACGAGTAAAGAGATCTTTGTCCGAACCGTATTGCAATACAACTTTTTCACATTCAGAAATTGTTGTTACATAATCTTCACCAGTGTACATAACATCAGCAGCAAGCATCAACACTTCTGGAGCATTGGGGCTCTTAGGGAATCTTGATTGGAATCCACGTACATATCCAAGGAATTTCTGAGTTGCTGGAAGTTGATACGCAGCAACACCGGTAAGATTTCCGTTTTTAACTTGGATTTTACGCAAAGTATCAAGTGCAACAATCGAGTTAAACCCTGCATCCATCTGTGAAATATCTACAGGTGAACTTTTCTTTTCTTTCTTTGCTTTTTCTTGTTCTTCTTGCGAAAGTCCAAGAGTGTCAATGTCAGACTTGAACGACGGATACTTTGTCAAATCAGCATTCGCAACGAAATCGTAGTACTCTGCAGCTTTTTCGAACTGCCCGAGAGTTGAATACGCTTCTGCTGCATTGTAGTGATATTCGTATGTTGCCCATTTGTCTTCAGGATACATACTAATGAATTGTTCATATCTTTTAAGAGCTTCAGCAAACCAAGCACTCTTTTTTTCAGGCTCTTTTGAAGACTGCGCCATAGAGTGATAGTAAATCGCGATCTGACCAAGAGCTTTGCGAACTTCAAGATCAGCTTTTGCAATTCCTACCTTATTAGAGGCATTCTTTTGCGCCCATGGCCCATTTTTACCATAAACATCAACCAATTTTTCGCGTGCTTTAGCAGCATCTTCGTTTTTCTTACGAATCACATAACAGTTCACGATATTTGTCTGAGCCCGAGGTGCATCTTCGAAATCTGGGAATTTATCTATTGCACGAGACAACGCAAGAACCGCAGCTTCGTACTGGCCATGGTCATAATTTTTCATACCAACAGCGTAGGTCACAGTGTCTTCATACGTCCGTTTCCCCTTAGACGAGAAATAATCAAGTGCCTTTTGTGCACCATTATCCATATCTGAGAAACAAACAGAAAGATACTCCATTGCCTCTGGGCGGAGGTCGCGTTTAGGAAACTCAAGGCGGTCACACTTGTCAATATACTGACCAAAGTACTCAGCACCTTTTTCAAAGCTACCAATATTGTAGTATATTTCCGCGGTTCTAAAATGAGCCACTTCACGAGTTGCATCATTGAGATGAGCCTGATTAATAGCATTCAAGTGTTTTAGAGCTTCAGTATACTCGCGTTCAGAAAAGTGAATTTCCGCAAGACGATAGCGAGCTGCCGCAGCACGAACATCTGTCGGATTTACTTCTACAAGCTTGTTATATGACTCAAGAGACTTATCAATTTCGCCACGCAGATAGTAGATATTACCCACTTGATAATAGGCTTCGCCAACAAGTTTTGAAGTTGGATACTCCTTAATACCGCGCTTATAGCTAGCTAACGCCTTACTATAATCAGGAGCAGGAGAAACAGGCTCTTTACCTACAGGATTTTTCTGATATTTGATCATGCCCTGCTCGTAAGCTTCCTGAGCTTTCACAAAATCATCTTGCGATTTATTGTAATAGAACTTACTAACCGAAAAGAGAGCATCGGCACAACGTTCATTGACTTGACCTACACAGTTTTTTGTCAAATAAGACTCGTAACGCGCAATAACTTCTTCGGGACTTGCGGTAGTAGTTTGAGCACTCTCAACCTTGCCTAGCAATTTTTCTTTGTCTTGCTTCGCTTTTTCAATCTGCATAAGAAGCTCTTGGCGCTTCTTATCCTTCTCTGCATCTGTAAGCTCTTTACCTGCCAACACCGTCGCAAACTGAGCGCACACGACCACTGCCATCATAATTATTGGAAACCGTTTCATAAACAATTGCTACTCCTTCGCTTTTGTCTCAACTGTATTCAGATTAGATCGATTCAGCAAATAATCTACAACATCGAATCTAAAATTGCATAATTTTATCAATAAGCTTATCATTTTTGTTTTAGAGAGACTCAACAACCATGCTATTAGAAAATAATCCAGCAGAATCACGAACTTTGTCTATACTCGAAAACACGCCAACCATCGTGGATCCAGACCCAGACATAAATGATGTATCAGCACCACATTGCAACAGAGAATCGCGAATATTCACCAACTCCGGATATCGAGGAAACACCGACAATTCAAAGTCATTGTGAAGCAACCCGATCAAATCGCCGTATTTTTTCCCCTGTAATACATCTTTTATTTTATTTGTGTCAGATATCCTTTTTCCGACAAGATCATAGTCAATTCCTCGATATGCATCTGCCGTAGACACCCCAAATGGTGGAACAACTAAAAGAAAATAGAGTTTCATATCATGAGAAAAAGGATCAAGAACCTCAGTCGCTTCACTGTCAAATGCGGTCCCTCCCGTAAAATAAAACGGGACATCCATGCCAAGTTTTCGACCCAAACGAACTTTGTCTTCATAGGTCAACCCAATGTTCCAAAGCTCATCAAGCAGATTTATCACTGTTGCAGCATTGGTACTTCCACCAGCCAGGCCCCCCTGCACTGGAATCACCTTGTGAATATCTATTGAAACATCAGAACCCACACCACATTCACTCCGAATGAGATCAACTGCTTTCCAGCAGATATTCGCCTCATCTAAAGGGACTCCCGAGTGGTTGCAACTAATTGACATCTCATCGGATTCGGCTATAGTAATCGTATCACCAAGGGATATCTTCTGTTTAATCAAACCCAATTCATGATATCCAGCATAAGGACCACCAGTTAACTTGCGAACGATATCTAACGCCAGAGTCAAACGAGTATATGAAACTGCACTAACCACGACTCACTCCATATATTACAGAATACAAATTAACCCAATCAGCAACCGAAAGCTCCTCAGGACGAACATCCACAGAAATACCTGCGGCAAGTAGTTGCTCTTCTGCCCCGACTTTACCTCCGGTTTTTGACTGAATGTTGTTACTCAACTTTTTGCGACGTGTTGCATACGCAAACGAAACAAACTCCACAAAAGGCACCCAATGATCACGAGGAAGACGGCCATAGTGAGAATCGTCAAGAACTATCCGAAACACAGAAGATACAATTTTAGGTTTCGGGAAAAATGCACCCGGAGGCACATCAAACAATTTTTCAGCTACACCAAAATAGCCGCACAATATCGACAGAAATCCAATATCTTTGCCACCGGCACTTGCGCAGATTCGTTCCGCAACCTCCTTCTGAACCATAAAAGTAACAGATTTCAAAAGAGGAGCTGTAAAAAGGATTTTCTTTATTATATGAGAGGCCACATTGTATGGCAAGTTTCCAACTGCATGATACGAATCACCCAAGCAAGAATAATCATATTTTACGGCATCACCATTTACAATCTGATATAACGAGTCGCCCAATTTTTCTTTCAAATAAGGAATAACGTCTCGATCCATCTCAATCATAGTGAACTGAAAATCTTTTTTAACCAAGTACGAGCTCAAAGCACCTTTACCGGGGCCAATTTCCACGACAACATCACCACTATTAGCAGGTACTGACTCTACAATTTTTTCTATATAGTAAGGCACAGTGAGAAAATTTTGACCAAACTTCTTCTTTGGAACATGACCTTCAGACAACACAAACCTCAATCATCGTTGACATTCTTTGTTCTTACAATGTAGTTTTGTAAAGAATATACACCAATCGAGAGGATTACCGGTGAACAGATTTACTCTAATAGCTGTTTCTGCTGCACTATTAATGTCTAGTTGCGGCGCAAAAAAAGAACAAGTTCAGACCGAACCAACACCTGCGCCCGTAGTTGAACCGACTCAAACAGCTACCCCATTTACACCAAACGAAAACGGCCAAACCACGCTGCTTCAGGTGAAATTTTGGAAACTAGCAAACTCTCCCCTTGATTCTATTGCGGCAGCGTACGCAGAACAACTATCGACAAAAGATACTGTCGCGTACAAAACTTCAGTTGAGGCATTTACCACTGCCCGCGAGTCAATTTGCAAAAACTCTGGAATCTCGGGAGGATACGAAGAATACCTCTGGATTTCTCAAAATATTGGCAATCCAATCAACCGACCTTTACTCGATTCTCTAAATCTACAATCGATGTAATTTTTCCTTGTATTTTTAATATTCACACACTATTTTTGCGTCGTTGGTTAAGGGAGATTAGCTCAGTTGGTTAGAGCGCTACATTGACATTGTAGAGGTCGCTGGTTCGAACCCAGTATCACCCACCACTATACTTACAGACTCCGTGGTTCACTGTTCACCTATGAGTCGCGCTTTAAATGCGTAAATAATCAAGTTCAGTAGTTTTCAAATTCGATTTTACCACACACAAACGGAAAAAACTTACAGTATTGGAATGAGTATGAAAGTTTATTTGCCAAATGGCAGTGAGCTCATGCTCGACGATGGCGCAACAGCATTCGAAGCTGCTAGCATCATTAGTCGTGGCCTTGCACAAAATGCGCTCGCAGCAAAAATAAATGATGTTGTTGTTGATCTTTCACGCACTCTTTCAGATGGCGACAATCTCGCCATTCTGACATTTGATGATGCTGAAGGAAAAAATGTATTCTGGCATTCTTCTGCGCATATTCTTGCAGAAGCGGTTCAAAACCTCTATCCTGGTACCAAGATTACGATTGGCCCAGCGATTGAAGCCGGATTCTACTATGATTTCGACAAAGAAACCCCTTTTACGCCTGACGACCTAGTGAAAATCGAAACAGAGATCGCCCGAATTGTTTCTGAAAAGAAACCATTTGTTCGCTGTGAGATGAGTCGCGAAGATGCAGAAAAGCAGTTCGTAGCATCAGGAGAAACATACAAGACAGAACTTCTTGCAGATATTGAAGGCAATCCTTCATTCTATTCAAGTGGATCGTGGAGCGATATGTGTCGCGGACCTCACGTTCCGAACACCGGTGTTGTTAAAGCGGTTAAACTTCTCAGTGTCGCTGGTGCATATTGGCGCGGGGATGTGACAAAGAAAATGCTTCAACGTATTTATGGCGTTTCTTTCCCGAAAAAGAAAGATCTCGAAGAGTATCTTCACCTTCTTGAAGAAGCAAAAAAACGCGATCACCGCAAACTCGGGAAAGAACTCGATCTCTTTTCATTCCACGATGAAGGCCTTGGCTTTCCATTCTGGCATGCAAAAGGATCGATCATTTATAACGAAGTTGCAAACTACAGTCGTGGTGAGCATTTCAAACGGAACTACGATGAAGTTCGCACTCCAGTAATTCTCAACGAAGAGTTGTGGCATCGCAGTGGTCACTGGGATAAGTACCAAGAAAATATGTACTTTGTATCCATTGATGACAAAGCACATGCGATTAAGCCTATGAACTGCCCTGGCGGACTTCTTATTTTCAAGAATTCACCGCGCTCATATCGCGATCTTCCGATTCGAAATTTCGAATTTGGGCTTGTTCACCGTCATGAAAAAAGTTCTGCGATGCACGGATTATTCCGCGTTCGTCAGTTTACTCAAGACGATGCACATATTTTCTGTACACCAGAGCAGATCGAACCGGAAATCAATGATGTTATAGATTTCATTTTCTCTGTATATCAAACTATGGGATTCGATGATTTCTTCATTGAACTTTCTACTCGCCCTGATAAATTTATCGGCGATCTAGAAGTGTGGGACGTTGCTGAAAAAGCACTTCAAAGTGTCCTTGAAGCAAAAGGTATTAAGTACAAACTCAATCCTGGCGACGGCGCATTCTACGGGCCAAAAATTGACTTCCATATTCGCGACTCGCTGAAGCGAAGTTGGCAGTGCGGAACAATCCAGCTCGATTTCTCAATGCCTAAACGTTTTGAACTTGAATATGCTGATTCCGATGGTACAAAGAAAACTCCGGTGATGATTCACCGTGCACTTCTCGGTTCAATGGAACGATTTATCGGAATTATGATTGAGCACTATGCAGGATTCCTTCCTTTATGGCTCTCTCCTGTTCAGGTAAAAGTGATGACAATTTCTGATAAGTTTAACACTTTTGCAGAGGAAGTCACCGCAAAACTTCGATCTTTCGGTATTCGTGCTGAAATGGATTACCGAAGTGAAAAAGTTGGATATAAAATCCGCGATGCAGAAACTCACAAAGTTCCGTATATGGCTGTTATCGGCGAAAAAGAGATGGAAGCAGGATCGGTATCGGTTCGTCTTCATAAAAAAGGTGACCTTGGTGTTTTGACAGTTGACACCTTTATCGCTCAGTTACAAGATCAAATTGTCAACAAAAAAGCATACGAAGAGTAAGTTACTAAACCTGGAGGATTAGTATCGCAAGAAAATTTAGAGGCCTGCCTCAAAGAGAATTAGATGACACTCGTATCAATGATATGATCCGGGATGCAGAAATTCGCGTAATTTCAGCAGATGGTGAAGACCTTGGACTTATGACTAGTAGCGCAGCACTGGCACTGGCAGAAGAAAAAGAACTTGATCTCGTTGAAATCGCAGCTGCGGCTCAACCGCCTGTTTGTCGTATTATGGACTACGGAAAGTTCAAATACGAAAAAGCGAAAAAAGCGAAAGAGTCAAAGAAGAAGCAGGTAAAGGTTCAGAATAAAGAGATTAAACTGCACCTTAAAACTGACAAGCATGACTATGATTTTAAAATGAAACACGCTGTTGATTTCCTCATCAGAGGTAATCGAGTAAAAGTAACTCTCGTTTTCCGTGGACGCGAAATCGTTTACAAAGACCTTGGGCTTGCAATTATGGAACGTGTTGATGCTGATCTTAGTCAACTTGCATCAGCTGAACGCAAGTTTGTTATGGAAGGCCGTAATATGATCAGTAACTATGTTTCTGATAAGGCTAAAGTAAAAGCTTACGAAAAAATCCATGGCGTGAGCAAACCGCTTCCACCAATGGAAAATGACAGTGATGAGTTTGATGAATCTGATGATGAAGAGTAAACAAATCAATTAATTGCTATAGGAGACTTGACATGCCAAAAATCAAGACTAGAAGCGGCGTTAAAAAGCGTTTCAAGCTTACCGGAACCGGTAAAGTTAAAAGAAGTAAAGCGTTCGGTAACCACATTCTTACAACAAAGAGTGCAAAACGGAAACGTAACCTTCGTAAGAGTGCACTTGTTCACTCTACGCAGATGAAAAAAATTAAAGCTATGCTGAACGCGTAAGGTTTAGAGGAGATTAGAAATGCCAAGAGCTAAAAATAGAGTCGCATCACGTGAAAGAAGAAAACGTATCCTTCGTTCAAACAAAGGTTACTTTGGTAAAGGTAAAAATGCTATCAAAACTGCGAGTGACGCGTTTTGGCGGGCTGGCGTATACGCATATCGCGACCGTCGCCAGAAAAAACGTCATTTCCGTGCACTTTGGATTCTTCGTATCAATGCGGCAGTTCGCGAACATGGTATGAATTATTCAACTTTCATCGCTTCGCTTAACAAAGCTGGCGTTGAACTCAACCGCAAAGCACTTGCTCACCTTGCAGTGCATGAACCTGCAGCTTTCGCAGCTGTTGTAGCTTCAGTTCGCGGCTAATCAGTTATTCTGATTACAACAATTAAGGGAACCTTCAATCGAAGGTTCCCTTTTTTATATTCTTGCAAGATAAAATTACAGGCGACTTAAAATCTCTGCTTTCTTGGAATCAAACTCTGCTTGGGTAATCAAGCCATTATCTACAAGCTGTTTCAGTTTGGTAAGAGCAGCCATTGGATCATCAGCGACCGGAACTGCCTGCGCTTGAGGAGCCGGTTGCCCCATCATCGATCCACCCATTGCCCCCGCCATCATGTTCCCAAAACCCATTCCAGCACCGAGTCCCATTCCAATGCCCGCTGCACCACCCTCGTTGCGAGCAGCATCGCGCATTGCATCAAGTTGTTGCATTTGCGCGTAGTTCAACCCGACAGCCTGAGCTGCATGAGCCTCTGCTGTCATATCAGCGATACGATTGATACGTTTCATAGTATCTTCATCAAATGAAGTACCTTCGACACGGAAATCAGACATTTCAAAACCAAGAGTAGCAAATAGTGGTGCAGTTTTCACCGACAAGCCAAGAGCAATCTCTTCGCGATTTGCATCAATTTCCGCATAGGAGAATTTACACTCTGCTAAATAATCAGTAAGAGGTTGTATAATACGACTTCCGATTACTTCACGAAACCGATCAATGGTAAAATCAACTCCACCACCGATGATATTTACATAGAACTCTTCCGGCTGAGTGATCCTAAATGAGTAGTTCCCATATGCACGAAGGCCAACGGGAAACTTATACTTCGGATCATCATACTTAATAACCGAAGAGGTTCCCCACCGTTGATTCAGAATGACTGTTGTTTTGAAAAAGTAGATTCCAACTTTATGCTCACTTTCAAAAGCCTGCATAAATTTGGAAATCGTTGTCCAGAACGGAATGTTATCGGTTTTTAAATCAACCATTCCCGGCTTTGTAATTACGGACTTAACCTGTCCTTCATAGACAAAGATGCACCCCTGACCGGGGTTTACAATCAGCTTAGACGCATTCTTAATTTCATTTCCATCGGCACTCCACTGTGAAAACAGCGCATTTTCTGATGGATTTTCCCATTCAATAACAGACCGTAACTGGCTTTTAAGTGCACTAAAAAGTCCCATTATAACCTCGTCTATAGGGTTTATATTCACAACGTCGATTTCTACTCATAGAATCACATGCATAAGTATACAACAGTTACAGTTTTCATGCAAGAATCAGAATTTACGATAATTGCAGATTCTATATTCGAAATAAAGGGGGGCAGATGAAAGAACGAATTAAATATCTTGCTCGTTCACTTGGATTTTCAGGGTGTGGCTTTGCTTCTACCACTGAACTAACATCTGAACGCACTTCGTTAATGGAATGGCTAGCCTCTGGATTTCACGCCAACATGAATTATATGGAAAATCATTTCGAAAAGCGACTCAATCCTTCACTTCTCGTCGAAGGATCCAAAACCGTTATTTCCCTAACATTCCCCTATTTTCCAGATAAAATCCAAGACTCTTCAACCTTCCAAATCGCAAAATATGCCTACGGAGAAGACTATCATGATGTTCTTAAGGATAAACTTAGAATTCTTCTGGAACAGATAGACATTGAGTTTGGCCCCGTGTCTGGAAGAGTTTTCACCGATTCTGCCCCAATTCTGGAACGTCCTCTTGCTGTTCGCTCTGGGCTTGGCTGGATTGGACGCAATTCTCTCTTGATCACCAAAGAGTCTGGATCATTCGTTTTCATCGCTGAAATACTATGTGATCTTTCGATTGACCCAGATACTCCATTTGATAACAATTTTTGTGGTACTTGCCGAGCTTGTATTGACAATTGTCCCACTTCAGCGATCATTGCAGATGGTGTGATTGATAGCAACCGCTGCCTCTCTTACTGGACCATTGAACACAAAGGGGAAATTCCAGAAGAAATCCAAAACTTGAATCGCAATAGAATGTATGGGTGTGATATTTGCCAAGATGTCTGCCCTTGGAACCGTCGCGCTCAAAAGACGACTGAACCACGATTTCAGCCGCATCCTGAACTTCTGGAATTTACAAACGAAGATTGGAAGAATCTCACAGAAAATGAATACAGCCGACTTTTTAAAAAGTCGGCTGTTAAAAGAGCAAAATTTGGAGGGTTGCGAAGAAATATCGACTCGCTTACTTCTCAGCTTTAACGTCAGCTACTTTCTTCCGCAAAATCCGTAATCTCTGGGCTGATTTCACAAGAATTTTTGTTTCATCCAGATCTTCATTGAGCAATGCTAACGATCGAATCACTTCAGGGGGAACTGTATCGGCGGCATTAACTAATGCTGTTAACTCGATCACCGCAGAATCTGTTCGTGCGACAAGCATTTCAACATCATCAAACAGTTTCGGTGTCCTCACTGCGATCACCGAATCCATAACATTACTTCCACTCTTGAGTATTGCATTCCCCTGATCCAATGCTTCATTCATCGATTTCAGCCCGGTACGAATGGACGCAAAAGTTTCAGAGGCACGATTGTTCAGTGTTGTATCGCTTTTCAGTAATCGACTTATTAACCCATCTCCATGAGCAATCGTGTCAAGTATTTCATTTACCGTACTCGTTATCGAAATTACTTGATCACTCATCTCTTGAAGATTGAGCGGTGGTACCAGATCAAGAGTATCGCCATCCTCGATCATAGAATAACCCAGCCCACCAATTTCAATTTCAACTTGCCAATCACCAACGAACATATTCTTTTGTTTCACACGAATTTTGGAATTGGAACGAATCAGTTTTCGATACTGTTCGTCTATTCGCAATTTAACGGCGACAAAACCTTCTGGATCGAGTTGCACAGAACGCACTAAGCCAACTCTTTTACTCAAAATGTAAACTTCATTACCTTCATTCAGTTGAATATTTAATTTGTGAGTAAAGTTCAACTCAAACCGTTCACGTGCCCAGTCTGATCGAATAACGATCGCCGCAAGAACAATTGGTATCAGCAAAATTGGAATAAGAACAAACAGCCCCACAACTAATTCGCGATACTTATAATATATCGGATCTTCATTGTGATATTGGCTTGCTTTCACTTTCATAATTCAACCTTTGGATTCAGGTTTAAAATTGACAATCCTTCACGGGAAAAAATCTTTGGATCATCTGTTGCGATAACAACGGTCATCGATTCGTCGGCAACAAGTTCTTCAAACAGAGGCTGAAAGAGCTTTCTCTGCTCATCATCAAGGCCATACGTTGGTTCATCCATACAGATCATTTCAGGAGAAATCGCCAGTGCGCGCGCAATCGAACCAAGTCTGCGCTGACCTTCCGAGAGTGACTCCGGGAGATTCCAAGCGACGCGGTGAAGCTGTAAACGACCAATCAACGATGAGACCTTTTCATCAATCTCAGCCTTCGTACCCCGCCGATGATGCCTGAGTGGCAAAGCGATGTTTTCAAAAAGAGGCAGATATGAAATCAGTGCGTGTTGCTGAAAAACAACGGCACTTCGCAGTTCTAATCCAGCGACAACAACTCGAGGTGCAGTCGCAAGATCATGATCATCCCAAATCACCGATCCGCTTTGAGCCGGCAAAACTCCGGCGATCGTTTCCAAAAGAGTGCTTTTACCTGACCCACTCTTGCCTGTAATAATCTTTGCTCCACCGGCTGGAATTGTGACATTGATCTTTTCGAACAATATCTGCGTTCCATACTGGCATCTAATATCCGCCAAGCGTACTTCGAACGACATGATATACCACCGATAAAGGAATACTAATAAGTAAAATTGCAGAAATTGAAGTGACCACACTCCGATACACAGCGCGAGGAACTATACGAAAGCTGGTCACCACAAGACCGTGATAACTACTAACAACGGCGATAATAATCCCGTACAGAATGCTTTTAAAAATCGTGAATGGGATATCACTCCACACCATGGCGTCGAGAATTTGAGATGAGTAGATAGCAAAAGAGATCCCTTTTGTTATTTTCGCAAAGAACACACCACCCACAAGAGCGACGATATTGAAATAGAAATTCAATGCGATAAGGGAAAGAATCATGCCAATAAATGCGGGAAGTACGAGATATTCAACAACATCAATCGCCATGCTTTCCAAGGCGTCAATTTCGCGGCACACTTTCATATTTCCTAAGAAAGTAGTAAGAGCAGACCCGGAACGACCCACCACAACGACAGCCGTTAGCAGCGGAGCCATTTCGCAGATAATGGAATAAACCATGAGAATGCCAAACTGATTGCTCACCCCAAGATTATCCATATTTTCAAAGGAGACGTAAGAGATTGCTATACCAGCTAACAAACCGATAACCAAATTGATTATCAGCGAATCAACTCCAATAAAAAGGATCTGATTGGTCAGTTGTTTGAGCGGAACTGATCGGCCTTTTCCGCGAATGAGAGATATCAGTGTATCGTAGAAAAGGCCGACCATAGAGTGGTAGCTTTCAAACTTACCAATCATCCCTCTTCCAAGATTTAATATCAGACTATTTCCACGCATACAATCCTCATCTTCTCAAGCCATGCGAATATACAATAGGGTACTATTTTTTACTATTCAGATCAACTACTTCGTACTTGAATATGAACGAAGGAGGTTCGTATGCGTACAAACAAAGATGATGTCGACGCGTACATCGAGACTCTTCCAACAGATCAAGCGGAGAATCAAACGGTTATTCGTGATCTCATAAAAAACCGATTCGACAGAGAAGTGGAAGAGTCGATGCTATTTTCAGTTCCCACCTACCATATTCGGGGGAAAATGAGGTTCAGTGTCCAGACCGCGTTCCACTACACGGCCCTCTATCTCTATGACCGTTCCCTTCTGGAATCATTTTGTGATGCATTTAATGAATATCAGTCAGGAAGGAACTGTATTCGCATCAAAAAAACGGAAGATCTGAACCAAAAGATCAACTGGATTCTCACTGCATTACAAAACTGTTTAGATTAGACAACACCATGGCAGACAGAGAGGTCTGCCTTTTCCATATCCACAAAAACTATCTCATTTTTTTCTCTAAAATATCCTCAAACGAATCTTTTTCTACCAAGCGATATCCACAACTCTCTTCGAGAACCGCCCCCATTCCAAATATGGAACGATGAGGATAGGTTTTGCAGATTTCCGGTCGCGATTCATGAACAGAACAACGATTTCCCTCCTGATACTTACAACTAAACGTCAATGGTATACTTTCACTCTGAACGTCGTCCACGACAAACCGTTCGTATGTCAAACGATCCCATCGCAGAAGTTTTTCATACTCTTTCATCGTATAGACCGGTCGCTTGCGATACGTAAGAATCAGTGAACGGCAACAATTGCCACATTGGACACAATTTCCACGAATTCGCAGATAGGGATCACGAAATTCGCTGTACTGATTTTTCAAATGTTTCACTAATTGACCAATATCCATTGCAAATGTTCCTGCTGAAATCCTGTAACGGAAGCGAATGTTAAAAATAGATCATGCAGAGTTTCCATTCGCCCTTTGCGCAAAGCAGATAATGAAGCAACGTATCCCTCGGTGAAATATTTGTCACATATTTTTTCTATTTGAGTTAACATAAGGTTGTTTCACTTATTATATTTCTTATACCTTCATCACGTATTAATAGAATCCCTGCGGTGAAGGTATTTTTTCAAACAACATAACCAAGGAGAACCCATGAAAACGGTCACCCCCCAAAATCTCGCCACGTACATTTACACACTGACCCCAAAAAACACTTCCCGCCCCATTGCAATTACCACAGCGGAGCTCGATTCAATCCACAATGTAATCCAAAAACACATTGATGATTTCACTCACCGTGGACTTACGGTCGATTTCCTCAAATTGGCAGCTCCCACCTCTAACCTTCTCGCCGAGGCAGAACACGCATGGCTTGCGGGACGCTTTGATCATCCCGAAGCAATCAAAATGTGGAAAAAGAGTTCTGTCGAAGGGTTTCTCCTCCACGATGATTTCCAGAAAGATCTCGAACTTGCCCTGGAAGATTCAGACGAAGCCATGAGAAGTCTCAAACTACTCCGTGAAAATTCCGGGCCGGAAAATATGCTCAATGATCTTGCCGCTCAGGTTACCATTGCGAGAAAATATCTCCACATCGTTACTGCTGGAGGCATATCGGAAGCGAGAATCGATGAGATTGAACAATACTGCGACGAACTTCGCACTCTTTTTGCCCAAGCGAACAGTGTTCCAGAATCCAAACAGGAGTTGAAACTAAAACGCGATCAAATTCGCACCTTTGCGGTAGAGTATCTCGCCACAATCCGTCGATATGCAAACCGAATCTACAAAGATGATGAACAAACACGGCTTCTTTTTACCAGTAAATATGACGCCGAAAATAATAGAGCTCACTATTTGAAACAGAAAGCCAAAAAGGAAGCTGAAAAAGCTATAAAAGTAGCCGAAAAAGCGGCAGAGAGTCAAATATAAACGCAATAGAGGGGAAATCAAATCGATTTCCCCTCTTCTCTATTCTCTTATTCTTACATTTATCCACAATACTATCATAAATACTCGAGAGACTATCATAAATACTCGAGAGACTATCATAAATACTCGAGAGACTATCATAAATA
>DYSA01000004.1:32225-34634 GCA_020726425.1 Fibrobacter succinogenes
CTCGAGAGACTATCAGCTATTCTCAGAATTCTATCCGAAAATGATTCACCCGATTTCCCTTCCCAATCTAAAACATGCGATCGCCCTTCTGATTGAGCTCGAATTAATCAAAAAAAATGAGTTGGGATTCTATAAACCTGCCGATGCGGTGATTTCAAGTGGTGCGGAGATTGAACGTGATATACTTCTTCAGTTTCAGGAAAAAACGATCAATCACAGCCGCTCTGTTCTTCAAAATCCCGATATTTCTTCCCAAAAGATTACCACGATGACCGTTTCGGTCTCAAAAATAGCATATCAA
This sequence comes from Fibrobacter succinogenes, assembly GCA_020726425.1. GTDB lineage: Bacteria > Fibrobacterota > Chitinivibrionia > Chitinivibrionales > Chitinivibrionaceae > JAIFMU01. Next base: position 32,527 of record DYSA01000004.1, read on the forward strand.
CAAATTATCGATCGAATCACGGAACTTAAATACGAAATTCGTGCCATAGCGGGTAGTGATACAGAACCAGCGGAAGAGTTGTGCCAAGTAGTGGTACACCTCTACCCTTACACAAGGAATCAAAAATGAAAAAGTTGCTTGCAATACTCCTCTTACTTCTCATTTCGTGTGGAAACAACAATGTCGCCGGCTCAAGTAGTGATGTTGACATTATCACCGGAATCTTAGTAACCTCATCGGGTGCGAAAATCCCCAACGCTTCGGTAACCCTGTACAACGCCGAAAATGACTCTTCACTCAACACGCCAATCGATACGGTTTACACCGATTCGGTGGGGCATTATCAATTCAACGAAGTAGGCGCCGGTAGATTTGACATCCACGCAATCTCAAGCGATTCCCTTTTAGTGGGCGCTCGAAATAATATTGCCCACGAAGGTACAACAATCACCGATCTCGCCGCCGATACGCTTCTTGCACCGGGAACGCTCATGGGAACAGTTCAGCTGGATCGAACCAACAGCTTGGGAATTCTCGTCTATATTCCGGGAACCTCGTTCTCAGCCTTCACCGACTCTCTCGGATCGTTCACCATTAGTAAAATCCCTGCAGAGAAGGAGTATACTGTTGCATTCCAGATGTATGGTTATGCGACCAATACTGTTCAAGGGATTAAAATTGAACGTGGTGATACAACGGTTCTCGATACAGTTACGTTAATTCGCAATAGCTATCCCACCGGTGTTACGGCAACGTATAATCATGAAACCGGAACAGTGACAATCTCCTGGGATCCGTTTAATCCCGACGAAACATCAGGATATATCATATATCGTAAAAATGCAGCGGAGACAGGCGAAGATCCGCAAAAAGTCAGCGGCAAATTTCTCTGCACAACTACTTCATTCACAGATACTATCAACGAAGAGTTGTTTAGCAGAAGTGATTCGATACTATTTCAGTACCACGTAAAAGCAAAAAACACTAATGAAGAGTTGACCCCATTTTCGAACAAAGCACTGGCCCAAGTGTATACTCGAAGGGACTCTTCTACACAAAAAACGCTTAACATTGACTACCCGGCACAGCATGATACACTGGCTGGGCAAACGGAGATCACTCTTCAATGGGTTTATACCGGTTTAATCGACTCAATTCTCATTGAACTCACTACCAATAATGGAAAATCTTGGTTCTCTATGATTCCACCAATTGCAAATAGCGGCTATTACACACTTACCGTGCCCAATATCAGTTCTGATTCGTGTCGTATACGAATCACGGAAGTCAACAGCAGCATTCCGAAAGAAGCACTTCTCCAAGATCCGACAGAACTCTTTTCAATCAAGGCTGATACGGTATCTAACTTACTGATCAACAGCGATTTTTCACAAGGTACTTCCAATTGGCAGCCCGCAAGTTTCTACAACAGCAAACTTTCATTTGGTGTAGTCGATGGTGAGTGTATAACAAAAGTGAGCGAGCTACCTGATTCCCTGTGGTATATAAATATTCACCAGGGAAGAATCACCCTTCTTAGTGGGAATTTATATCGACTCACCTTTGAAGCACGCAGCTCCGAGGAGACGCATCCTATTGATATTTCGCTTGGCATGGGAGTATCGCCATGGACAACGTATGACAACAAAAGTCTTGTTATTGATACAATAATGAAAAAGTACAGTGTTGATTTTAACATGGGACATCCCGATGATCTTGCCAGTGTTCTTTCAATTTTTCCCGCTGAAAAAGTAGGAACTCTCTATTTTGATAATTTCAAACTAGAACGCATTGTTCGATAGACAAAACTGTTCTGAAGTTACTACTTTTAGGCCTCTACCACAATGGTGAGGCCTTTTTTCATTCCCAAGGGTAGGTTTCTGTTCCTGAGTGCTCGATCCTTGTGGGTTCAATTTGTCCCAAGCCTAAAAATTCAACAGGAAACTCCATTGGCACGCAACTGTAGACTTAGGAAACACCCCTACTTTTTTCGTTGGATCTCCAATAAAACAAGACAATTGAAACCCCATATTAACCTGTAGTTTTCCGTTCAAAAACAATCGAGTAGGGTGAAGGGTTTCCCCTTCATCCCTCTCACAGAACCGTAC
>DYSA01000566.1 GCA_020726425.1 Fibrobacter succinogenes
GAAGTATGACAATCTCAATTTTAACCGGATCTAAAGGATAACGCTATCATTTTAATAATAATTTTGATTCGGAAAATTCATCGTTCTGGCCGGTTTGAGTATTTTCTGACAGAGTGTATATTTGACCGAAAAATCAACCGTAATGAGGCTTTGTATGAGAACTGTTCAAATTGGAAATATTGCCGTCGGTGGAAACAACCCACTTTTGTTAATCGGTGGCCCCTGCGTTATCGAATCACAAGAACTTCTGTTTGAAGTGGCAGAAAAAATGGTAGAGATCACGAGCCGACTAGGAATCTCCTACGTGTTTAAAGCGAGTTTTGACAAGGCAAACCGTTCATCGATCAACGGCTTTCGCGGGCCCGGAATCGAAAAAGGGTTAGAGATGCTTGCGGCGGTGAAAGAGCGTTTCAACATTCCCGTAGTCACGGATGTTCACGAAGCGTGGCAGTGCGAAATCGCTGCGAAAACAGTGGATCTTCTGCAAATTCCCGCGTTCCTCGCCCGCCAGACCGATCTGATCATGGCCGCCGCGAAAACGGGACTTCCCGTGAATATCAAAAAAGGACAGTTCATGGCTCCCGGCGACATGTCCAACGTGATCACCAAAATGGAAGAGTCCGGCAACAGCAACGTAATGCTCTGTGAACGAGGAAGTTCGTTTGGTTACAACAACCTCGTGGTTGATATGCGATCGCTTCCGATTATGCGCGACATGGGCGTTCCGGTGATTTTCGATGCCACTCATTCGGTGCAGCGTCCCGGTGGAAATGGGACATCTACTGGCGGTGATCGTCAGTTCGTGGCACCGCTGATGCGCGCGGCGGCGGCCATGGGAATCGACGGAATATTTGCGGAAGTTCACCCGGATCCTGACAAAGGACTCTCCGACGGCCCGAACATGCTTCGCCTTGACGCAATCGAATCAATATTAAAAACCGTGAAAGCGATTCATGAGATTGCGAGAACCGCGTGAAAACTCTCGGCGTCATTCCGGCGCGGTATGGATCGACGAGATTTCCCGGTAAACCACTGGCGCTGATTGCCGGCAAGCCGATGATTCAACATGTCTATGAACAGGTGGTCAAGTCTGATCTCACCGATATCGTTGTAGCTACCGATGATCTTCGCATTGTCGAAGCGGTTCACTCCTTTGGCGGAAAAGCGATGATGACTCGCGAAGACCATCTCAACGGAACCTGCCGTGTCGCCGAAGTAGCTCACGCGTTCCCGGAAGCGGAATTCATTATCAATATTCAAGGCGATGAACCGCTGATCGATCCGGAACTGATCAACCGTTTGATCGCCGCGTTTGCCCCGGAAGTTCCCATGGTGTCGGTGAAACGAAAAATCAGCGATCCTTCCGATGTCAGTTCACCGGACTGTGTGAAAGTAGTGACTACGCTAGACAATCGAGCACTCTACTTTTCCCGCTCCCCTATCCCTTTCAATCGAGATAATGAATCAACTGATTATTTCAAACACATTGGTATCTACGGATATGAAAGAGATTTTCTGTTTCACTATATCGAACTCGCTCCAACGCCTTTGGAATTGACCGAAAAGTTGGAACAACTGCGGGTGCTCGAAAACGGATTCGTCATTGTCATGGTGGAAACGGATCGCGATTTCATCGGTGTTGATCGCCCCGAAGATATCGTTCGGGTGGAAGAAGAGTTGCGGAGAAAAAACGATTAAGAGAAAAAACGATTAAGAGATTAAGAGAAAAAACGATTAAGAGATTAAGAGAAAAAACGATTAAGAGATTAAGAGAAAAAACGATTAAGAGATTAAGAGAAAAAACGATTAAGAGATTAAG
>DYSA01000567.1 GCA_020726425.1 Fibrobacter succinogenes
ACTAGCGACCTGACAGTTTGGTAAAAGCACATTGATCGGCAAAAGAAATCGGGTAAAGTTGTTTTACGACAAACGATTTCACCCGGAGGTTCCGATGCCGATCAACAAAACCTATCGTACTTGGATTCAGCGAATTTGTGAACTGCGTCCGAAACAACGAAAGACCCAGATTCAGAACTTTGTATGGTTGCTGGTAGGTATTTTTCATAGTCGCTCGGTAAGCCTGAGCAAGATCGCAGGCAAGGTGATTAGTACAGCCAAGAACGTGAGTACGGTTAGGCGCTTGAGCCGCTTTCTGGCAAGCTCAGCCGTGGATGTGCGCAGTTGGTATCGTGCAACAGCCAAAGCTTGGTTAGAGATACAGGCACAACACGTCGGTGAAATCCTTTTGATTGTGGATGGCACCAAGATCGGGTTCGGATATCAGTTGTTGATGGTTAGTCTTGCCTATCGTCATCGCGCCGTTCCAATCGCTTGGTCTTGGGTTCGGCATGTTCGTGGGCATAGCAGCGCGGCAAAGCAGATTGTCCTATTGAAGTACGTGAGAAGCCTGATCCCGCAAAACACGCCCGTTTTTCTGGTCGGAGACAGCGAATTTGGCTCGATTGCGGTCATACAACAGCTAAAACAGTGGTATTGGTTCTTTGCTCTGCGCCAAAAAGGCAATACCGGGTTGTGGCAGGATGAACAAAGCGATTGGCAAAGACTGGACAGCCTCGTGCAAAAAGCCGGACAATCTGCTTGGTGTCCAAATGGGTGTTTGACTCAGAGCGAGATCCATCCTGTTTCTGTCTTGATCCACTGGCAGAAGGGTGAGAAGGAACCCTGGTGTTTGGCGACCAATCTGCCCGATGCTTCCTTGACCTTGCGCTACTACCGCAAACGGATGTGGATCGAAGAGATGTTCGCTGATTTCAAGAAACACGGCTTTGATTTGGAGAGCACCATGTTGCGCAATTCACCACGCTTATCTCGTTTGACTTTGGCTGTCGCTTTTCTCTATGTCTGGCTCCTTTCGGTTGGCAGTCGTACTATTCGCGCTGGACTTCGTCATTTCGTAGATCGCAAGGATCGTCGTGACTTGAGCCTTTTTCAGATCGGCTTGCGATTCATTGATCGTTGCCTGCTTCACTCACTATCTTTTTCTCTGCCTTTATGCAGTCAGTGACAAAACTGTCAGGTGACTAGAAAAATTCTACAAATGACCCTGTCTGGCTTCAGAACTTGAAAACCAACATCCATTAGAAAGTGATAAACGGTTATTTCTCCCAGCCATGAAAACCTGCTTTTTAGTTCTTCTTTTAACTGAACGAAACCTTCTTCGGATTCTTTGCCGTTAAATTTTCCAATATAGTTCCGAAATGAACCATATTTGCGAACAAGATCGCGAAAAGTCTGAGCATTTTTAATGCAGGCTTTGATTTTGCCTGAATGTCGGATCATATTTTCATCTGTAAGGATTCGTTCGATATCTTTACCTTCGTAATCGGCGACAGTTTCAAAATCTCCCAAGTGTTTATGTATGGTTTCAAGTTTAGATGAAACTGTAGAAGCCTTGAATCCAGAATAAAATACAATGTTTACCAAAATTTGATAGTAGTCTAAATCGGAAAGCGCGCTGGTTTCAAAATGATTAAATTTCTCAAGCCGCTCGTGGATTTGCTCGAGCGGTAACGCTTTCGATCCTTCGGTAAGTAACGATTTCTCTATGCTCTCAAATAGTTCTTTGTAGTTTGCCATTCTCTTTATTCCAATTCTTGCACATCTTCCAACACGGACCTCGCCCAGGCGGTGACGTCAGCGCAATAGGTTTCGGGA
>DYSA01000568.1 GCA_020726425.1 Fibrobacter succinogenes
AAATATACCTCAATTATGAATATTTTACCGTGCATTTCGGTGAGAACATTTTTAAATAGCGGAATTTGTGAATACTTTTCACGGGATTTTGTCAGTGATTTGGGGATTGAGAAGGATAATCGCCTCCGATCCTCCCTGATTATTCCATACGATTGCTTGGAGATTGCACTGGTTCGATCGCAAAATACCCGAACACGGGAGAGATGCTATTCACACTTCTGTTCCCATCCCATTCTGCTGAATTTTCCGCTCACTTTTTTACCAAAAATCTATATTTACCTGCCGTTTATAAGGATCCTCCGCAGTTTGAGTGGCTCGCGAACATCCTGTGGCGTCGCGACAATCTCTCTTTTCAACCATTCAGCCAGAAAGTAGGACTCTTCGGGTGAACAAAAAACAGAACAAACCAGTACTCGCCAAAATCTCTTCGTTTCGAAAGAAACAATATCTTCAGATTGCAAAAAAACTGGGCTTTGAAGATCTCCTGCCCAAGCTCGAAAAATCAGAAAAGTACATGCAGTTAATGGATTTGAAATACACCCGTTTGGAAATAGTTCCCCGCGATTTCGAAATACCTCCTCACACCATGAGAGATATCGAATCGCGCTGTATGGACAATTTTCAACAACGCACGTTCACGTTCACTGATTTTCCCGGAGAGTTCTCCGTCTATGAGTGCGTTATTCTTTTCCAGAAATTCCAATACGCGCTGCACTATGGATTCACTCCTGAATCAAAGGTCGCACTGCGCACCGCCGATTGGGTTGAAAAATATTTGAGCCACCGTGTTACCATGAAAATTGCCGCAGAATTAGGGTTTGCCGTGCTTCAGGTTATTTATCAATACTCTTCATTAGAACACTATGTCTATGGATTTCGCCCTGAAAATGCTCCGGTAAGACGGGATGACCAGTGTGGGGCAACGGCACGGTTTGCCATAATTCGAGAAAAGCCGGTAGTTAAAAAAATTCGCGTGGGTAAGGAGATACGATCGGGATTTTCGCTTCTCACAAATTCATTGATGGATCGGTTTAAAATAGAAACGGTTCACTGGAAGGGTACAATTTACGACCTTTATATTCAGGGACATGCACTGAAACGGATGGAAGAACGGATCGATGTTTCCAAGTACGTGGTACAAGATCTTCTCACCTTTGACACTGAATATTCCATGGTTCGGGAGTATCGCGGAAGATTGCTCATTCCCGTTTTTGAACCAAATCGCGCGGATACGTATCGCGAAGCGCATCTGGGAAATCGAATCGGGTATCTCATTGGGACAATCTGCGATGACGTGGTTTTGATACGCACATTCCTCTTTTTGGCTCAGGATTTCACGCCGGAAGGGGACAAGTTGAGCCAACTTTTGGAGCTTAAAATGATCGATAAATCGTATCTGAAACTGGATCGGTTAGAACATTTCACCCGAAGTGATCTCCGTAAAGACGAAACTCTTCGCCCTATTTTCAAAGCGGCGCGATTGGATCATCTTTTTGATGTTGAAGATGCGGGAGTGCTTCCCGAATTAACGGGCAGTGCTGAATTTATTCGGGAAATGCTTGAATTGAATTGATTTACCACCTCTATTGAACGGTGAAAGGCACGAAATGAGAGAACCATTTCGTGCCTTTTGTCCAATCTCGAAGCAGGTTTCCAAACCTGTCACGCACATCTATCTCGTAACAGGTTTCCAAACCTGTTATGCACATCTTGAGCCTTTGGTCTCACACAATTTGATTCGTTCATTATACCGTTCACCACGTTCACCACGGATTCTCCGTGGGCTGAAATTGGGTCGTCCAAGGACGAAAATC
>DYSA01000061.1 GCA_020726425.1 Fibrobacter succinogenes
TGCCGTAAGTTCATGGACTTCGCCTTTCATCTTGATTTTAATACGAGAAAAACGGGAGTGAGGATCAAGGGATATTTCAGTTTCGGAGACCTCTTTTGAAAAGAGGTGTTTGAGTGCTACCGTTCCGCGAACTGTCAAACCGTCGAGCGCATAATTTCCACTTCCGCTGTAGAGAGGGTGATAGAACGATTTCAGAAGATAGGCAAAGAATGGGAGATGATTCTGCACCACTGAGGCGGGAAGTGAGTCTTCCCATTTCACGGGAAGGTCGCTTGCAGGGATCGAAGGAAGTGCGGTAAACAAGAATCGAAGTGGGGAGTGTTCATTTCCCGCAAAGGAGATAAAGAGGAAATCGGTTTCTCGCTGAACAAAGTAGAGACGACTTTCGAGCCTTTTATCTTCAAAATAGTATGATCCGTCAATATCCATTTTAACAACAAGTTCCAGATTCTCTTTCGCCTCACCATTTTTAAGATATCGGAAATTGATCTGGTCATCGAGAATAAATTGAAGGATTCCGGTAATTTTTCTTGAGTGGGAGAGTGATGCCAAGCGATCACCTTTACGTGGATGAAACTCGCCACGGATTACCGTTCCGTTCATAGACGCTTGAGAAAAGTTGAACAAGATCGCCGGTGCTCCTGCGTAAGCCCACTGCTGAACTTGCACATGTATATGTGGCTGAGGAGAATAGCCTGAATTTCCGCAGCGGCCGATGAGTTGTCCCGCCACAACGCGTTCTCCGATAGCTACGGGGATGGAATCTTTGGCAAGGTGTGAAATTTCAACATAGTAGCCAAAATCTGAATAGATCACAATGTAGTTTCCCCAGTTGTTTTCCTTGTCCACGATGCCAATCTGATTGTCTGCGAGGGTATTTACTGCGGCAGCCACAATTCCTGTGACTGGAGATATCACCGGTTTGTTAAAACAGTAGTAATCGTCGAGTTTTTTCCCGGCGTGGCGAAACGTCGATCCATTTGTGATATCTTCGATAACAAAATCAACGGCATAGCGCCAGATTCCCTGGTGTGTCCAGTTGTCATCGAAGCCTTGGTAGATTGTCCATTCGCCGCTAAATGGAAGGCGAGGCATGGGCAGAAGCGCTCCAAAGCGTTCGGCAGTTGTGCACCACTGTTCGAGATTTTGTTCCGGTGTTTTTCGAAATACCCGAGTGATAAAAGGGTATCGAGTAATAATCAAAGCGTGCATAAAGAGTAGAACCGTTATTGCAAATGGAAGGGTGAATGCGGGAATCCCAAACGTTGACCAAAACACGGTCATTCCGACGAGAATAATCGAACTGATACAAACGCCGATTAGTGCAATTGCATAGGTCCGTTTTGAAGGGATGAGATAGAATCCGCCCAGAGAGAGTGCTATGAGTATGTAGTTGAAACTAAAAGGATCAGCAAATCCAGACCCCGGCATTCCGCTGAGAAGAGCGTGGAACATAGTGCCGGTAAAGTAGCCAATGACAATTAGGAAGAAGTTAATTCTTGAAAGGAATAGTATTAAAGTCAAAAGGATAATTCCAACATAGTCATAGGGTAAAAAGAGCAGGACTCCCAGTGATCGAAAGAGTCCTTGAAACGGTATTGCCAGTGCACTAATATTGAGATAGCTCATTTCAAGGGCGTTGTGGAGGTGGAAAAGTGAACTGTATTGCATCGATGCGAGATAAACAAGGGTTGCAATGATCGCAAAAGGCAGGTTAAGTATTGGAAGGCCAAGGTAATAGGAAAAAACTGCGTGGAGTGATGAGCTAAATAGAAATGTAAGTATTCCTACTACAATACTGAAAAGAATCGACAGTGGAGAAACTGCATAGACATACCCGATTGCAAGTCCCGTAAGGACAGAGTTGTAAAGATAGCGAGTATGAGTTTCTGCGTGGCGATCCGAGCCGATCAGTTTCGCAAATAGTGATGCGGACATGAATGCGACAATAGCATGAAGTCCTGCAGAAGGATTGATGAAAGAAAGCGCTAGAAGAAATCCACCGAGAATTTTGTTGGTAGAAAAAAGAAGGTAGCTATAGCTTTCAAGCAAATTTTTAACGTGTCGTTTTAATGCCATTGAGGAACTCCAATATCTGTAATTAACATCGTTGTATCTGATCCACTGAGACTTGTAGGTGAAATATGGTAAATTTCCATAAGCTCTCCAGTTACAATATCACCACGATTTGCGAGCAATTTCAAAAGCAATGCGTAGGTCGAAGGGATTAGTTCGTATGATCCGTAGTGGCGAAGGAATGTGAACTTTGGTATGCCAAAGCTTTCTACAAGAAACCCGTTTGGTGGCGTGAGCCATTCGCCGGGGACTGGTACAAATACTTTGAAATGCATCTCTTCAAGAGTGCTATCAGCAAAAAAGTAGGTTCCTGTTGGTCCGGACTCTGTAACGCCGTATTGATGAACATGTCGCAACAGAAGTTTTAGGTGAACCGTTAAGTCGCGAATTGTTCCGCGACCTTCAATTGTAGCAACTTGGTAGAGCGAAAGTTTTGATTCTTGTATATCCGCGTTGAACATTGTTGTGGTGCGGTGCAAATCCATAGATCTCAGGCTTTGGTCAATAATGTGGCGTTGGCGAATGAGTTCTTTCTCCTTGACCACAAAGAGAGACGCTGTTTCAGGCTGTCGATTAATGATCATAGCGATATCTGCAACATTGAACTCCATAGTTCGGAGATGTGCAATCCTGATCCCGCGATCGACTTCGTGTTCGCTGTAGAACCGGTATCCTGTTGAATCATCTATTCGAGAGGGGATTAGTACCCCTTTTTCTTCGTAGATAAGAAGGGCTTTTCTTGTCAATCCGGTCAAACGACAGAACTCTTTTTGTTTGATTTCACCATTCATGAACAGCCTCGTTCGTTGATGGTGGTAAGTATACCCGATTTCATGATCGCACGCTCGTTAAAAAGTGTTCCCACGGCTGTGTTTTGGTTGGCTGATTTTGGGTTATGTTGTAATAATAGTGTAAAGAGTTTTTGTGTAGAGAAATCCGCAGTGGATCCAAAAAGGGCACATGTTTCGCTTGCATCATGTATCTTTGTAGTGGTAAACTATTAGCTTTGGAAGAGTTCTCAGTAACTACTTGCAGGAGTGTTGGCTATGAATCTGGGATTTGATCTTTCTCTATCGATGCAGCAAAAGCTGTCATTCCAGATGATTCAGTCTCTGAAACTTCTTCAGGCGACTGCGCTTCAGTTGGAGCAACAGATTCAAACTGAACTAGCTATGAATCCGCTATTGGAAATTGATGAGTCTTCGGAGACTATCGAAGAGTTTGATTACCGAGACGAAGCGCCTATTGGGTCTCGTGATGGCGAAGGTGAACTCAAGTTCGAATCATCAGAAATTAGCGTCGGGGATTATCTTGAAGATGCATACGAATATCGATTTGACACTGGCGAATCAGGATCGGACACGCAAGAACGTTATGATTATGTCGAGTCTTTACAAGTATATGAAGAGACACTTGAAGAGATCTTAACACAGCAGCTTCACGAGTCTGGCTTGAAAAAGGCCGATGAAGAACTCTCTCTAATTGTTGAGTTTTTGATCGCTTCCCTTGATGAACGCGGGTATCTTCCCGAAATGGATCTCAATGAATTGACCTTGATTCTTGGTGTCACTCACGAAGATCTTCAAAAGGGAATCGACCTTTTGCAAAGCCTTGATCCTGCGGGCGTCGGGGCACGTACTCTTCGCGAGTGTTTGCTTCTTCAATTGAAGCGTCACAAGAGGGAAGCATCTTTGGCCTATGCGATTCTCGATGAAAAATGGAAATTGTTTGAAAAATTAAAAATTCCTGCACTCGCACGAGCTTTCGAAGTTGATCAAGTTGATATTCAAGATGCAATCGATGAAATTCGTGAGCTTGATCCTAAGCCCGCAAAACTCTACAGCGGAGTAAGCGATTCAGCTCCAATTCCCGATCTTATTGTTGATGAAATAGATGGAGTTTTGACAGCCATTGTCAATGACCGGTTTATGCCTGATCTGAAAATTAACAAAGCATATTCTGATATGCTCAAGCGTAAAAGCGGTTCCGGCAAAGATGTTAAAGAGTTTGTTCGTGAAAAGTTTAATAGTGCCAATTGGTTGATCCGTGCTGTTGAACAGCGCAGAACAACGATGCTTCGGGTAATGGATGCTATTATGAAACGGCAAAAAGAGTTTTTCCACGAGGGGCCACCAAATTTAAACCCTCTTAAATTGCAAGATATTGCAGATATGGTATCTATGCATGTGTCGACGATCAGCCGAGTCACAAACAATAAGTTTGTCCAAACTCCATTTGGTATGTTTGAATTGAAATACTTTTTCAGTGAAGCACTGGGTAAAACGGATGAGGGTGATGATATTTCCACAACGAAAATCAAGGATCGCCTTGCAACTATGATCGGAAATGAAGATAAAAGTGATCCTCTCTCCGATCAGAGATTGTCAGAATTGATGACAGAAGAAGGGTTTGCGTTGGCTCGCCGCACAGTTGCAAAATATCGAGAGCAACTGGGATTACCTACAGCGCGCATGCGAAAGAAATATGATTAAGAGACTGCCTTCGTGGTTACGGCGTCCTGTGCCACTTCAGGGGAAATCCTCTGAGATTCTTTCGATTCTTGGTGAAAGTTCTTTGAAAACGGTGTGTGAAGAGGCGAAATGCCCGAATAGAGGTGAGTGCTACTGTTCTGGTACCGCGACATTTATGGTGATGGGCGATCGGTGCAGTCGTAGTTGCCGGTTTTGTTCGGTGCAAAAAGGTAAAATGCTACCTCTCGGAAGTTCTGAAAAAGAACAGCTTCTCGATGCAATTCGTCAATTGCAGTTGCAACACGTGGTCTTAACATCGGTAACTCGTGATGATCTGGCTGATGGCGGAAGTGCTTATCTTGCAGATCTTTGTAAATGTATTAAACGTAAATTTGACGGAATAACAGTAGAGATGCTTGTTCCTGACTTTTTGGGTAATAATTCGTCTATCAAAAACGTAATTGATTCAGGTGTAGATGTTTTTGCACACAATATCGAAATGGTCTCTCGGCTTCACCGGTCCCTGCGTCCTGAAGCTCAGTATCAGCGATCCTTGGATATTTTAAAATATTCAAGAGAAATATCGACAATCCCCATAAAGACTGGTATAATGGTAGGTCTAGGTGAAACAAGTGAGGAAGTCTGTGAACTTCTGCGAGATATATCTGTAGTTGGCGTTGATATTGTAACAATTGGTCAATATCTACAGCCTACCAACGAGCAGGTAAAGGTTCATCGTTTTGTAGATCCTGAAGAGTTTCAGTTTTATCGCACCTATGGAAAAGAAATTGGTATATCGCAGGTTGAATCAGGGCCTTTTGTCCGAAGTTCGTATCGTGCGGTAGAGTTATTGAATAGTGAAATGGCCAGTCGAAGTCGATTGGCTGCAGAAAAAACCTGTTAAGGAGGTTGCGTATGAACATCCAGATTACAACTCGTCATGAGAGTCATATCTCCGACGATACAAAAACGTTCATTGAAGACGAAGTACGGGGACTTACAAAGTTCTATGACAAAATTACTTCGGCTCATGTCGTTTGTGATCGTGAGACCCATAAAAATGGTCAGGAAGATACGATTGAACTCGATCTGAGTGTGGATGGAACTACTTTGAGTGCAAAAGCTACAGAGGAGAATCTTGGTAAAGCGTTGGATGCAGTTGTTGAAAAAATGACGCGTCAGCTTAAAAAGAAGAATGAAAAAGTAAAAGAACACAAATAGTGTTATATTTAAAGGCAGGTCGTTTGATCTGCCTTTAACAGGAGAGCTTTGCATTGAAGAAAAAACAGTCCGATGCTATTGTTGGTTTGGTTATTGTGGCGGCATTTATTGCCTTGCTTGGCGGAATCATTTGGCTTAAAAAAATTAGTTTAACCAGTTCTTCGGTTACATATACAGCACTCTTTCCCAAAATCGGAGGGCTTCAGGTCGGTGATCCGGTCTATGTCAACGGTGTTGAGAAAGGTTCTGTCGCTGATATTGCACTTCACGAGGCTGAAGTTGCAGTGAGGTTCCATATCGAAGCTGATATTCCATTTACTGATTCTTCTGAGATTACGGTAAAGAATGTTGGTCTTATGGGTGAACGAGCTGTCGAGATTATTTTGTCTCGCGCGGGGAATGAATATGTTCCTGATGTCGGGAAAACGCCTTCGACCTACATACGTGGTCGGTATGATAGTGGTATTTCTGAGGCGCTTGGTATGCTTGGGAATATTATGGGGGAAGCTCAGGGGCTTCTTGATACTGTTAAATACGTGGTTAATTCGACCGTCGCAGATCCTAAGTTTGTGAAGTTTTTCGGAGATGCTACTGAGCGACTTGATACAATGACTCTTGTTCTTGATAGAATTGTTGTGGAGAACGAACCGAAACTTAACGGTATTGTTACTGATCTGAAATCTGTCTCGTCTGGTGTGGATGGGATTGTAAAGGAGAATAGATCAGGCGTTAAATCTATAGTAGCAAACGCTGATAAGATTTCTTCTGATGGTAAAGATGTTGTGATGGAGCTCGATTCGTTGTTGATTGCACTGCGGAGTGTTGCTAATAAAGTCGATACTGGTTCTGGTACGATTGGGAAATTGGTCAATAGCGATGTGTTGTCGAATGAACTGACAGTGACGCTTAATAAATTAGAAAAGCTGATTGGTGAAGCAGACGAGCGAGGATTGAAATTGCGAGTTCGACTTGGATTCAAAGAGCGTAAGTCTGACCGGGAGTCCGTAAAATGATAGAAGTTCAAATAGAAGTAAAAAATGAGCATGGTGTTCATGCTCGTCCAGCAACAAAATTAGCTCAGCTTGCTGGTAAATATAGTTCGACTCTGGTTGTGATTAATAAGGGCATGGAAGCTGATTGCAAGAGTGTGATCAGTGTTATGATGCTTGCTGCGGTCAAGGGCACGTTTTTAACACTTCGTGCAGATGGATCTGATGAGCAGGCTGCTGTTGAGGAAGTTAAGCAACTTTTTGACAGTAAGTTTGGCGAGGGCTAATTTTTGTTATGAGTCTCAATAAAATAAGAGGGCCACTGGATTTCCAGTGGCCCTCTTTGTATCAAAATAGTCAATCTGATTAGAGATCGATTTTTGAACCACTCTTAGTGAGAAGCCCACATGAGCATTCATAGCCCATACCATTTGATTTAAGTGACATTACACGCATCGGTTTTCTCTCTGTGCCGCAAACTTTACAGATCATAACTGATTTCGCACCACGGTTTTCGATCGCGTTTTTCGAACCTTTCGCGTTCATCCTGTTGCTCCTTAATAATATTGAAACTAAGCTTTTCACAATAAAAGCGGGAATGTCGATAATATATATTCAAATTTGTGGGGGTTAGTCTGAAAAATATTAAAACCTAGCCGATACATTTTTCTCTCTTTAAAATCAGCACCTTGAATCTCTCTGTATATAGTTGTATACTGCCCGAATCAAACATATGGAGTTAGCACTATTGCTTTGAGGTTGATATATCCTAAAAAACGGGTCTTTTGATGAAAACTATTTTGTTTGCGGTAATTCTCAGTGTTTCACTTATTCATGCACAAGCATATCTTAGTCAAGAATCTATTGATTCTACGGTTCAGGGGGCATTTTACGGATTCGTCGAAGCGTCTCGCTCGGTTGGGATTGTTGGTTCACAACGAGCTGCGATTACCCGCGCGCAAGAAACTGTTGCTGAGTTGAAACGTATTGCCGTGAAAGATCCGAACCGTCGCTACATCCTTTGGCGGGTAAGCGAACTGGAACAGCAGATCTTTCTTGAACAGGAAGAGGTGAATCTTCAGAACGAGTATCAAAGAGTCACGGAGATCAATCGCCTTGTGGCACTGTTTAACGAAGAACTTTTTATTGCTCGCCCTAATTTTGCGAAACTTCACACTTTGCAACAATATGTTGATGCAATCTCCGCAAAACACGGAAATCAGTTTGTTGACAATATTAATCAAAAAAATAAAGTCGTTACTCAGAATCTTCAAAATGATGTGGAAGCAGCCTTTGCACGGGGGGACTACGCAAGTGTTGAAGAGATTTATATGTACGCTGTGCGCAATCGCAAATATCTGAATGTGAATATGAAATATTATGAACAGTGGAGTGGACGCATTCAAGCGAAAAAGAATGCCGATTTCCTCAAGGATAATATTGGTCGACAGATGACTTATCTTCGTGATATTGTTACCAAAAATAAAATTGCTGAGGCACGAAGAAATATTGATGTAATTAGTTCTGATATTGAAAGTGCTTCTCGCCATCTCGCCTCTGCATTTGTTCAAGAAACGAATCGCAATCTTTCTTCAATGAGATTGACAATTACCGCTCGCGAAGATTCCTTGGTGCAGGTGGCAAAAAATTTAGCTGCAGCACGAAAGGCTGAGCAAGCATCGTACTATATGGATCGCGTTCTTCGTCCCGCAGGAGTAAATCCCGATAAAATTTCCATGATTGACCGTGAAATTCTTAGCCATTCATCAATACGAACGGTTGATAACAAAGAAGTAAATGCTGAAATTGATAATATTTCCGCAAATACAAATAAAACAAATTTGTCAGCATCGGAATTTAATGCTCAGTTGAGAGTTTCCGGAGATTCATTGAAACGTCATTATGCTGAAATGGATTCCAAAGCTCGTAGTCACTTTGTTCGCGCTAATCAAGCTGAATTTGATCGACTTCAACGCGAAGACGTTATTGCGGAAGAAGGCCGGGCAAAGGCTGATGCAATACTTGAGAAAGTGAAATTGCTGGTAGAACAAGGGAAATCAAACAATGCAGATAAGTTAATGATAAAAAATGAAACAACCCTTCTTTTCAATAGTACACCGGATTTGTATATTGATGCGCGGCGTTCGATGAATCGCGCTTTGGGTCGTGATTCTTTTGGTGACACTCAAATTGCCACCATGAGTGTACGGCAGAAAGAGATGTCAGTTGAGCGCCAGGAAGAAAAGTGCGTAGAGATTACTACCAATATTTATATGTCTTTGGAAAAACGTGATATTCTAGCTGCGGCTGGACTTTTCTATCGAAACGAATCACTATTGAGAAAACACTCTTATGCGGATGCTTTCCAAACATTGAAAAAGCAGATCGTAAAAGAGTATAGCAGAAAGTATATGAAATGATAGAACGTAAAAAAACTCGTGTTGTAAAAGTAAGAAATCTCTTTATCGGTGGAGATAATCCTGTTACGATTCAGTCTATGACTAACACTAAGACTGCAGATGTCGAAGGAACAGTTGCTCAGATTAAAGCACTCGAAAAAGCGGGATGTGACATTGTTCGAATCACCGTAAACAACGAAGCCGCAGCAAGAGGTTTTGCGGAAATTCGCAAACAGACTGATATGCCTTTGGTTGCGGATATTCACTTTGATTACAAAATGGCTTTGATGGCCATTGATGCCGGAGCGGATAAAATTCGTATCAATCCGGGTAATATCGGTGGACGTGATCGCGCTGAAGAGGTTATTCGCAAGTGCAAAGAGAAAGGTGTGGCGGTTCGCATCGGTGTAAACGGTGGATCACTTCAGAAAGAGCTTATTGAAAAATATGGTCACCCTACCCCTGCAGCTCTTGCTGAAAGTGCAATGCTCTACGTGAAACTTATGGAAGAACTAGACTTTGATCAGTTTGTTATTTCGATCAAAGCTACTGATGTGGTGACAACGATCGAAGCGTGTGAAAAACTCGCAGCAATGACAGATTTCCCTCAGCATATTGGTATTACAGAATCGGGAACAATTCGTTCTGGTACCATTAAATCTTCAGCGGGACTTGGTGCACTTCTTTCTCGCGGAATCGGTGATACAATGCGCGTCTCTCTTTCTGGCGATCCTGTTCAGGAAATTGGCGTTGCGGTGGATATTCTCAAAGCGTTTGATCTTCGCGGTGGGCCAAAGTTGATTGCATGCCCAACCTGTGGTCGCACTGAAATCGATCTTGCTGGACTTGCAGAAAAAGTAGAAGCAGAAATCGCTTTGCTTGACTATGATATTTCTGTTGCCGTGATGGGGTGTATCGTGAATGGCCCTGGTGAAGCAAAAGAAGCAGACATTGGAATCGCTGGAGGAAAAGGTTCTGGAATCTTGTTTGTTCGCGGTGAAATTGTGAAAAAAGTTCCCGAAGCTGATATGCTTCCTGAACTTATGGCTCTTGTCCACCAGATTGGGAAAGAGAAGCAAGCTCAAAAGTAAGCGCAACTCGTTTTTGATTATTTCTGATTTCAAATGGGTGCTCTT
>DYSA01000569.1 GCA_020726425.1 Fibrobacter succinogenes
GCCAAAATAAAAAAGGGATGCCTCAAAAGAAACATCCCTCACAAACTATTTACACGTTAATTAATTCCGAACCCACCCTTCAGCAGTCATCTGATTAGCCACCGAGCACTGTTGTTCTTGATTATGATGCTGTCTCATTGAAAGTCCAATTATCAGAGCGATAATAACAAATAGATATTTCATTAACAACTCCCTTACGTGTTTCTCGTTAATACGTAAGTTTTACAATAAAAGTATAAAAATGCAATCATTCTTTACACCTTTTTACAATTTTATTGATCAATATCACAATTTTTGAACAATATCAATTTTTCAGTCATGTTAAAGATCACATTTTCGACAACTTCATCATATTCTTTCACGCAATAACATTGATTCGAAAATAATTACAAAGAGATAAAATCATTTTTTCAAACGAACAATCCCAGACTTGCGAATATTATTCTTGATGGGCGCAAGATAGTTTTCGGAACTATTACCAGAAGGAGCAAGTAACAGTGTATCCCCAACAATTTTCCCCAGAAGAAAGGGATTAATGTTTGCGAGCCATTCATCGGTGTTAAAAAGAAGTGAAAATTTCTCAGCAGAGTTTTCGGATATTACGATCTCTTTTCGACTACTATACTTCAGCTCCATTGTGCAAGGCATCGCCAATCTAAACGGGATCTCTCGAGACCCATGCATTACAAACCCATCAATCGAAACAGCAGATTGAGACAAATGGTTATTAAGATAATACTTAACACGCTTGTATTTCATCGAAGGCAAGTTCACGCTCAAGTGCTCGCCACTGAGAACCTTGCCCGTTAGAAGATCAAAGATCCACGGCCCGCCAGCGAATACTAACTCTCCCTTTTTATAATGAAGGTTTTGATCAAGTTTGCTGACCTCAAGAGAATCAGGATCCCAAGAGATTGAATCGATGCACATTTCAATTTTGGTAATGCGATATTCCAGACCATTTACATCAATAAGTTTCTGTTTGTTGCCACTTTTGCGCACCAAATTTTCAGCAACATCTTGCTCTTCATCAATGAGATCTGACGCATCTTTAACAACTCCACTCTCGGCAGCAACGGTAATTACCGAAGTCGAAGGAGGATTCCCAACACCTGTTGCACCGGCGATTGAACCGCTCCCACATCCGAGAAGTAAAAGGGAGAGGAGTAATCCTATTGCTATCCTTTTCACTTTAGCCCCTCGATTTTTGTCAAAGGGAACAGTTGCATATTCACCTGCACGACAAGATCTACATCTTCGTCCTCATCGCAATCCTCAAGAAGAGTATTCCAAAATGCGGTCATTTGCGCTTTGAGCTGAGAAAATTTTGATTTAGAAACACCAATGGTAACCGAACGAATATCGCGAGAAGTGGCATCAAAAAGTTCTAAGGCACAAGATGCACGCTCGAGCATTTCCCGATGATACTCGACAACTGCAAGGGATAACACTTCATCCGGCGTCGATACAACATGATCAACCGACTCCCACGAACGCCCATCAGCAATCGAACGAATCATACCCAACTCTTCCATTAATTGAACCGACCGCTTTACTTCGCGAAGTCCCACAGCGGGAACTAATTGACCTCCAACCCACTGAAGATCGCCGGTGAACCGCTTCGAGCAGAGCAACTCGCGAACTACGGGATTGTACCATTCAGCTAAATACTGATACTGATTATCAGCAAGGTGGCAAACGGTTCGCGTTTTTCGAAGATCCACAATCCGTTGAAAAGCTGAATTTTTAGAAGCGTGGGTATCGGCATGATCAAAATCGATCAATGCCCGGAAAAACTCATACTCTTTGGG
>DYSA01000570.1 GCA_020726425.1 Fibrobacter succinogenes
CATTCTCTTTGAGTAGAAAAACATTCTCTTTGAGTAGAAAAACATTCTCTTTGAGTAGAAAAACATTCTCTTTGAGGAGAAAAACATTCTCTTTGAGGAGAAAAACATTCTGCCCGAATGGGAGTGTCTTCCTATTCTCAATTTCGAGGGAAATTCAGTTGATATTGCAATTCCTTGCCTTGGATCAAGAATCAAATCGCTACGATTGTGTATATTGAGTTCAAATAAATTGTATGCGACTTTGTATGGTCGTCTGGAATAACAAAAGAGGAGAGTGCTATGCATGACGGATGTTCAGGATCATTTGAAGATGGTAAACATGTTGTCGACAAGGTTCGCATGATGGGATTTTCGGAACAGTTCATGCCGATTCCGCTCACGGTTATTTGCGGCGGATGCGCAAAAGAGTTTGAAATGGAAACGTTTGAATGCAAATGCCCGCAGTGTGGTTCTGTTCATGCGGTAACACCCTGTCACGCTTTTGATCCTGCTAATGTAGCTTCGGCTGGAGTGGGCTACTGAGCAGTTTCTTTCCCTTCAGTTTTTCATCGTACTATATTTAGCTTTATTCAAGGGAGCTAAAATGGAACTTGTTTTTACATCTGCTACCCCGGAGAATATCGCTGAAATTCCCGGGGTAATCTGTTTTATCAATGCAAAACATCCATGCTTTAACCAAAAGGTTGATTGGTACAGAGAGCAGTACGAACGAGGCCTTCGCATGGTGGCCTGTTTTGAAAAGTCGGCAATGAAAAAGTGCATCGGGTTTATCGAGTATGTTCCCGTGGAATCGTGCTGGCGACCAATTGAAGGTACAAACTACATGATGATTCACTGTCTCTGGATCAATGGCAAAGCGATTCAACATCAGGGGATTGGTGGGCAACTGCTGGATCTGGTTGAAAAGAGCGCCCGTCAGTTGGGAATGGATGGCGTTTGCACCGTCACCAGTGATGGTTCTTTTATGGCAGATCGATCAATCTTTGAAAAGCATGGTTTTGTTGAAAGTGATACTGAAGGCAAAGAGCAGTTGCTGGTTAAACCTTTTACCAATTCGGTTGACGTTTCTATTGTTCAACAGCGAATGAAGCCCTCTGATTTTTCAAAACCAACCATGATCTACACCGGTCAGTGTCCGTGGATCAGCCGATTTGTCACTGAAGTTCAACCTGTTCTTGAAGAGCTTTCGCTGGACTTTGATTTCATCGAACTGGATACCCCTGAAAAGGCACAGAATGCACCTTCACTCTACGGTTCGTTTAATCTCATTATTAATGGAAAAATCGTGGCGGATCGGAACATTTCGATTACCCGATTAAAAAATATCTTGAAAAAAGAGTTGGGGATTTAGTGCTGAAATATTGATCGTTCATGGTATCTGAGGCTACTGCGTTGTTCTGGAGAGTAGAGCTTCGGCGCAGAAATCTCAGCTGAAATGAGGGACTCAATTTGTTCTGATGTACAATTGGGATAGAAAAAAGGATGGATCCAATGGTTCCATCCTTCGCAAAAGAACTATCACAACTTTAGGCTTTTGCGAAAATATCCCGATAGATTGATTCCAATTCTGCGGTAATTCGTTTTCCATCGGCTAGGGGAGAACGACGGAAATCGGCGCGAAGATTTTTGCGGAGTTCTTCGAGAATTGGGATGTTCTGCGCCAGTGAATAACCGATCTGCACAAACTCTTCCGTTGTTTCCGCAATCAAATCTTGGGCGCCAATTGCCGCAATGAGTGAAGCGGATACGCGCGAAGCGTGGCGATCACCGTAGATTGTCAAAACTGGAACCCCCATGATCAAC
>DYSA01000062.1 GCA_020726425.1 Fibrobacter succinogenes
TAGCTTGAGGCCTGTGGCTTTAGTTTGCCGAATCGAAACTCCTGCCTCAACTGGGTAATCGGGTAAAAACTATTCGTTGAGTTTAGGGAAAATATGAAGAAAGGGCGAGAAGTAAACTCTTCTCGCCCTTTATGGAGTACTCGTGTAACAGTATCGAACTACTCTTCGTTAAGTTTTTGTTCCAAGGAGATCCGTTCCGATTCGGAGAGCATCTTTTTCAAGACGCTGAGCGAAACATAGACAGCTTTCTGAATTTTTTTTCATTTTTTCACGCTGCTCCGTAACTGCGAGAATCATCGGAGAGATCGATGCTTTTACTTCGCGGTTGTGCGACTCCACCAGCGCGGTGATCGAAGCATCAGAACTCGCCGACTCGTTCGCATTCACCGGAATCGCAGATCCCAAAAGCTGAGAGATCTGTTTCAATGTCTCTTCGGAGAAGGAAACCTGTGACACATTCTCTGCCGGCTTAGTTCCGTTGATCGCGCCGATTATCTCGTGTATTCCCTTTAGTGAATCGCCGAATCCCGCCATCTGAAGTACCATCTGGCCCACCATGTCATCTTCCTGAAGAAGTTTGTTTTTGCCGTAGGTATCCTTGATTGCATTCCAGCGAGCCAAATCTTCGCCGGCCAGTTTACCCACAATCTCTTTCCACTTGAGAAGGTTTGATTCGGCACCGGAAGTAAGCGTCTGTGCATCATTTTCGTAACTCTGTTGCACCAGCGAATCCAGTTCGGAATCGTTCATCACGGGGAGAACTTTTTCGGCGATCTTGTTCATGTTTCGGTATGATCCCTGCAGTTTGAACGACGGTTCAGTGCGGAATTCATCCGCCTGCGCTGCCGAATAGATATACTGCATATTCACATTGAGAACGATATCACGCACTTTGAGAAGTTTTTTCAATACCGTAAGATACTCTTGCACTTCAACGGCTGAATAGTTTCCTTCGAGATTGATTCCATCAGATCGTCCATCTACTGCCGCGTCGATCAGCGTGTAGACATCGCTTTGACTGCGGGTCATGAGCGAGTTCATTATCGGGTTTGATGTGAGTGCGTTTTCGAGATAGGAGAGTTTGAAAGCCGATTCGTTGGCGCTGAGCATATCGCCGAGATTGTAGGTGTCTGCTCGGTTCGCGAGCATATCAGGAATCTGGAACTTCTCGCCACTTTCGGTGTAGGGATTTCCCGCCATGACCACGGCAACTTTTTTCCCGCGAAGATCGTAGGTGCGACTCACGCCGTTGTAGACACCTTCGATGCGTCTCTGTCCATCGCAAAGGGAGATGAATTTCTGGAGGAACTCGGGATTACAGTGCTGAATATCGTCGAGATAGATCATCACATTGTTTCCCATCTCCAAGGCGAGATTGAGTTTTTTCACCTCTTCGCGAGCTCCCGCGTTGGGGGCCGAAGTTGGATCCAGAGAAGTTACTTCGTTGCCGAGAGCAGGGCCGTTTATTTTCATAAAGATCAGCCCAAGTCGACTTGAAATGTACTCCATGAGCGTTGTCTTTCCGTATCCCGGAGGAGAGATTAAAAGAAGCATACCCATGAGGTCAGTGCGTTTATTTTCGCCCACGGTGCCAATCTGTTTTGCGAAATTATCACCAATAAGAGGAAGATAGACTTCGTTGATCAGTCGGTTTCTCACAAATGAGGTGAGCACGCGAGGCCGGAACTCTTCGAGGCGAAGTTCCTTGCGGAAAGTATCCACCACCGATTTTTTAACTTCTTGATATCTGTACCAAAGCGGTGCCGTGTCACCGCTAAAGGCAGTCAGTTTTTCCATAAATCCGGTATAGGAGATTGTGTAGTTTCCGCTGGTGATCACCGCGTGATTTCCGATGAGTTCGGCCACGCTGATTTTGGTGGGAACTTCGATTACATTGCGAATATTAAATGAATCAGCCAGAAGAAGCTGTGCCGTTTCGGGAATAAACTCATCTTTATCTGCGAGATTTGACTCTTCAAGATACGCTTCGAGCCATTCGAGTATGAGCCCAAACTTCGCTGCCAACGACGACTCGAGATCAGAAAGCGACTCTTTGAAAATCGATTCGCCCCGTTTCTCTTTGAGTGTTTCGTTGAATCCTTTAAAGAGAGTCGATGCTTCGGAGGAGATCACGAATGTGTCGCCTCGCATTTGTTCACGGCAGAGATAGCGTGCCGCATTTGCCGCGATTGAGGATTCTAAATGACCAAACTTCGCAAGGAATTGTTCGATCTTTGGCTGAATTTCCAAAGCGTAACTGTGGATAGATTTTTTACTCGCAAAGAGCTGTGATACTTTGTGAACGCCGTGAAGACGCGCCGCGAAGAGCTGTTTCTCTGTGTCGCTGATCCCGAAATCCCAGAACAGTTGTGCCGCAGTTCGAGCCGTCGCGGGGAACGTCAAAAGATCGAGCGAGGTGTGCAGTTTGATCAGTTCCGCAAGAATTTTCGCCGTGTCGCCATCGTGAATTCCCTTAATGTACCCTTCCTGAAGGCGAGTTGACATAAATTTCTGTACATACGCGGTCAGTTCTTCGAGGCTAAGCTGAGAAAGATTTGCGATCTCACCGGAAACTCCGGCGGATTCCAAAATCGTATAGGCGAGAAATTCCCCTCGATAGATAGATTCATTTTCCGATGGAATTTCCTGTTTCCACACTGGACGAAGTGTTTCCAGTTCGTCGCTCACCACTTTCTGTTTGAAATCGGTTCCGGTGAGAAGGAAATAGTGCCCGTCTTCGCGTTGCACCATGGTGAGATCGAGATCCTGTGAGTTCGCCGAGAACTTGTGCTTGCCAAATTTGACAATATTGGTTCCCTCTTCGAACAGCTCTTGTCTATCCTTGAGCTGGCGAACCGCTTCCTCTTTGGCAGTTTTTAGCTGGCTCTGAAGATCATCTGCTTTTACCGAATCGCCGAGTTTGTTCAGTTCGTCAACATTGTCTCGAACCTTGTCGATCATCAGATCCGTGGCAAAGTAGCCGTTAATTTCGTTGATGGATGTGAAGTTTTTAAGACGATTCTTGACACCGGCGATGATTCGTTCCGAAGCCTGCATGATCGCACCGGCCCGTTTGTTCCGCTTTTCAACGAGAGATAGTTTTTTCGTCTCGAAAGCACTGAACAGCTCTTCGCGTTTTTCTGCAAGCTGAGGAATAAACTGATCAAAGTCGGCAAATTTCCCTTCGAGCTCTTCAACCTGAACCATCAATTTGGTGAGATACTCGTCGCACTTCTCCGGCGTATCCGCCACATCGAGATAGTTGATCACCGCCTGATTGAGCAGTTTGAGTTGTGAGTTGAACTCCGCTGTTCCTTCAAAGGAAGAGAGTTCCGTGATTCGGTTCTGAAGTTTTGCTTTCACCTGATTGAGCGATGAGAAGATCACTGAGATCGTATCGATAATCGCTGTGGTTTGGGTGGGATCGTCAATTTTCAGATTTGACACAATCTCAATGAGCAGTTCCAGATCGGCACCGGTCTGGCGAATCTCTTCGGCTAGAGTTTTTCCTTCTGCAGTTTTTGTCACATCCGGAACGCGAACACTCTGAGCTTCAACCCGAATGCGGTACGGATCAAGCCCTTCCGGTTTGAGTAGATATTCAATACATCCCTGTGATAGTTCATCTGATTTAGTGCGAACTTCCGATTCGAGTTTTTCGATTAATGGAAGATTGGTGTAGCGAAGCTCTTTGGTAGAAATAATCTCTCCGCGAATGATTCGAAGATCCGAGAGAGCAGTGACGTAGAGATCAACGGAGTCAAAAGTGGTACTGCGAATTTTTTTCATTCCCGTGGCGGTTTTTTCGGAGACACGAGCAATTTCATCTTCCGTAGATTTGCGAATCCGCACTACTTTTTCAAACTCATCGATTGCCGTCGACGCGGCATTGCGAATCTCTGCAACTACCGACTTCAGATCGTAGGCATCCTCTTTTTCAATCCAGAAATAAGTGTCGATAATCTCGGTACACTCTTTATTAATATCGACATAGAGATTTGCGTAACTATCCTCTTTGCGAATCAGATTGATGATCGACTGGCACTCCGCCATGGTCTGAACAACTTCTTTGTTCCCCACTTTTACGAGGAAAGAATCGCTGGTAATTTCATTTTGAAAATCAGAACTGGTGAACGGCGTCTGCCAGATTTGAATCTGATGATTTTTCTTAGGCTCCTCTTCGGCCCGAAACAGGATCAGTTCACCATTTTCAAAGTGAGCGTATCCATTGGCAATGAGAGGTGCATCAATCGTTTGTTTGATAATATTATAGGTGAGAATTGCGTAGATTCCACTTTCGCGGTTGAGAAAGATGTATTGGAAATCTTCGCCGTTGGGAGAGGCTTTTTTCTGAACGAAAATCATATCTTTTAGACCGGTGTCGAATGTTTTGTATTCGCCGGACTGAAGGTAATACCCGTTGGAGAAGACCAGTCCCTGTTGATCGGGAAGAATGATACACGCATCAGCAATCGCATCGATTCGGGTGACGCTCTGGATTTTTTCATTGAATACGAGATAGCGGAACGCCTTCTCCTGATACGGGCGGATTTTCAAGAGAATGATATTGCCTACGAAGGCGTAATAGATCTCCGCATCATCCAGCTTTTGATCTTTTACATCCACATCTTCGGCGTAGATTCCGCGACCGGATTTGGTATTGTCTTCAACTTTTACGGTTAGGTCGCCGCCGACAGTTTCCACGAAAACCCGGTCGTCCAGTGAAATGTGAGGAAATTCGCCGTCACAGTGTTGATCACGGGTGGTGCGTTTCCATTCGAACTCAAATTGAAGGGGAAATACATATTCGTGATCACTTCGGTTGTCCACATAGGTGAGCGTTTCATTGTTCATTAACCATTTGAACGTCTTGATATCGGTGACACTTTTCCCCGTGCGGAAAACCATATAGAGGAACGGGCCGATGATTGCAAATCGTGCGAAGAATGTGTTTTTGTAGTATTTATAGAGATCTTCGAAATCTTTCACAAAGGTTTCGTTATTGATCAGAGCCAGTGAAGTCTCTGTGAACGTGCGATTTTGATATTCATATACCGTGAATACATCGGCAAGTTCAATTTTTGATTTTAAGCCCATCATAACATTGAATCCATAGAGCGATTTCGTGCCGATTTGTACGAGATCACGTGGAATACAGTTGTTCTGAGTCATGATCCGTTCGTTGCCCACAATGGACATTTCGATGGATCCGAAAATCTCTTTCCGTGAACTGTTCAGTTTGTCGAGACGGTTCTGAAGTTCCGTACTGTGACTTTTCAATCGACCGCGAATCACCTCATAGGTGCCGCCTTCCATTACGGGAACATCGGGTGTTGTCAGTTCTTGGTCAGCCACAGAATCTCCTTGAAAGTAGTACTCAGTATGGAATTGGGATTAAACGATTAAGAGATTAAACGATTAAGAGCAATAAAAATATGGTCGTTTAATTGATTTGTCCGTATAGCAAACGAGGTTGCCCACTGGACAACCTCGTCAAATCAAATCAGCTTAGGAATTCAGAACTTTTGCAGGAAGATCACCGAATCCGGCTTTTTTCACTGAGTCGAGAAGTGCGTCGAGCGACTCTTTGTCACTAGCTTCTGCACCACGAGACATTTTCAGAAGAAGACCGCTGAGAGTCAAATTTTTAATATCTTCAGAGCCAAATCCGAACTGAGTGATAAATTTGTTGATCTGCTGTTTGAAATAGGCCTGATCACCGGTGATAAAGGTTTTCTTCACATCCGTTAGAACGGAAGAGTTTTCTACCATGCGATCGATCGCTTTACCTTGAGTGATCGATCCGACGATCTTGTCAAAGAACATTGTCTCGCCGCCAACGATATCAATTTTCGCAGAACGAAGTGCTTCGTTGATCACCGATGCCTGAGCCATGGCGATATCGCGTTGGATATTGATCTGAGCGAGATCGACCTCTTTCTCTTTTGCGAGACTGAGCTTGAACTCTTCGTGCTCTTTTCCAACTCCATCGAGAAGTTTCATTGCGTTTGCTTTCTGTTCGATACCAATTGCTTCGGCACTGAACTTTTTCGACATAACAGTTGCTTCGGCTTCACCCTCTTTTTGTTTCGCCGCCGCATTTGCTTCGCGTCCTTTTGCTTCGGCTTCGGCGGTAGTCTGAAGAACATTCGCGTTTGCAGTTCCCTCTTTTTCGGTGGCGATTGCTTTCGCTTCCACCCCTTTTGCTTCGGCGATTGCGGTAGCTTCGAGAACACGAGCTCGTGCATTGCCCTCTTTTTCCATGGCGATTGCTTTCGATTCGATCACGCGAGCTTCCGAAAGTCCGACGATTGCTTCCTCTTCAGAACGAGCCGCCGCCATGATTTTCACTGCTTCAGCCTGTTTTTCGGTAGCTTTAAGATTCGTGTCTGCTTCAACGAGTTGCTGGTCACAGTGAAGTTGTGCGGAAATCTTAGTCGATTCAGCCGCTTTCGTTTGACGAATCAGCGACTCTTCAGCTTGGCGTTCCGCATCGGTGATCGCTACTTTTTTCGCTCGATCCGCTCCGGCGAACGCTTCCGTGTCCTTGATCCGTTCCTGCTCAATCACAACCTCTTTTTCAACCATGATCCGTTCGCGGATCACATCCTGAATATTTTTTCGTTGCTCTTCAACCGCTTTCTCTTTTTCAATTTGAGCAAGCTGAACGATTTTCTCTTTTTCAGTCTGTTCGAGAAGGCGTTCTTTGTCGACTCGTTCGATTTCAATTGCTTCAGTCCGCTCTTTTGCTTTCTGAGCAATAATGATTTGACGATTTTTGTTCTCTTCTTGAACCGCAATCTCTTCATCCGTTGTAATACGTGCTTTTTGAGATTTAAGCCGCTCTTCCTGAGAAATCTTTTCCGATTCCGCTTCTTCACGAGATGTAATCGCAGAGATTTCACGTTTTTGACGCTCTTCTGCTTCACGCTGTTGTTTTTCTAGCTCTAGAATTGCTTCGCGAGCTGAAACGTCTTGCTGTTTGATCGTTTTTTCTTTTTCACGCATGATATCATTGGCACGAATCGCCTGAGTCGCCGTGCGATCGTGAATCTTTTTGATACCTTCAGCATCGAGAATATTGTCTGGATTAAGTGCATTTACATCGGTCTGTTCGAGATAGTCAATTGCACAGTCTTCGAGAACATACCCATTGAGATCTTTTCCAATAATCTGGATAATCTCTTTTTTGAACTCAAGACGATCGGTATAGAGTTGTTCGAAATCAAATTTCTTACCCACTGTTTTGAGTGCTTCTGAAAATTTCGCATCGAAGAAATCTTTCAGTTCTGGCTCCGATGAAGCTTTGATTGTTCCCAAAGATTTCGCAACCAGAAGAACATCTTGGAAATTGTCTTGATTCACTTTTACAAAGAACGCAACTTTAATATCAGCACGCATATTGTCTTTACAGATCAATCCGTCTTTACCAATTCTTTGGATTTCAACCCGTTTAACCGAGATATCCATGAGTTCTGCTTTGTGGATAACCGGAAGGACGATCATTCCACTGAGTGAAACTTTTGAACCGCCAAGTCCATTTCGAATGATCGCTTCACCTTGAATAACTTTTTTGAAACTGCGGATAATTAGAATCGCCGTTCCCACAACAAATAGTACACCTAAGCCGATCAGCGTCATCGTCACCGTTGATAATTCTGGCATAACTTACTCCAACTCTCCTCGAAAGGGTTCAATAATGTAGACATTTTCTTCTTCAATTTTAGAAAGAACTTTAACCGAAGCACCAGCGGGAAGTTTCATTCCCTCTTTGCCTTGACAGTTCACGAGAAATGATCCTTTGTCGATAACGACTTGGCTCATTTCACCATCATCAAGATCAAATTTCAGTACTCCCGTTGATCCAACGATCTCTTTGGAAAGGGCATCGTTACCATTGATTCCATGTAAAATCTTTTTTAAGGGAATCGTGACAATTCTCGTGATCAGAGCCGATCCAACGAAACATGGAATCATACCGATGATATTCGGAATGCCGCCCCAAGAGTTGGTTACAATTGAAATGAGAATTGAAAATGTCCAAAAGAGTGTAAATAGAATTGTTCCGTAGATCGACACGGGAATATCGCCAATTTTGAGGAACAGAAGGAGATCCGTGGCAAATCCATCGGCTTCCACATCGACTTCGATATCCAAACCATCGACATTGAATATTCCGAGGATCACCGTGACCCAGTAGATCAGAACGAGAATCATAAAAAAGGAGGGGATGGCGTTTGCGCCGGAAACAGAAAGTCTCAAGAGGGAAAGAAATTCAGTCAAGTGAACCTCATCGCGTTGAGTGATTGTAACCATTGAGAATTGTAACGTGTCAAGAATTATAGCTTATGCAACCCTATAATACAACAACATTCTACCATTACCGATCTTAGCGAACCTATATCGACTCGCTGCTAAAACCCGATACTATTTTTAGTTGAATCATTCAAAGAGGAGTTTTTGGTGAGAAAAATCGCGGTACTTATTTCTACTTCACTGGGAGTTGGAACTATGGCTGTACTTGCGACAGTAGGAGAATTCTCTTTACTTCTTTCGGGGATTTTGGGAATCGTCACCGCCGGAGCGGCATTCTATGCTATTCCATCCCTCAAAGAATCACCCCGTTTGGTCGATGATACGGCACACTTTAGTTCCGCAAAATTAGGTGCTACCGACACTTCGGATCGCGAAATAGCTCAGCTCGATCTCATGATTTCTCAGGTTCCAGAATCATCAATTAAAATGACAATTACATCGATTCTTCATTTGGCGAAACAACTGCAAAGTGCTCCTTCGAAAGATCCCCGCGATGAGATTGATCTTCACAGTTTTTTTAATCACTATCTTCCAGCCACGGTGACAATCTGCTCCCGCTATCTCGAACTTTCACAACAATCGTATCAAACCGAAGAGCTGCAAGAGACATTGAACAAAACAGAACAGACTCTGCAACGAATAGAATCTGCTTTCCATAAACAACTTTCAAATCTTCTTCAAAATGATATACTTGATCTGAATGTGGAGGTTTCGGTATTGGAACATTCGCTTCGGCTTGATGGATTAGTTGAAGATAAATCAAACAGTAAGGATCACCTATGAGCAACGAACTGATACAGCAGGAAACGCTTTCACTTATTGATACAACGAAATTTACTCCTGACCAGAACCACCGCGTTGCTGAAATTGTCAGTTCTCTCAATATCGAAGCGAATCAGGAAATTCTTCAGTTTGGAATGTCCGCTCAAAAGGATATTTCCCATCACGCCGATGCGATTCTGAAAGATATTCGATCCAAAGATAGCGGCGAAGTGGGAGAAACGCTGACCAATCTCGTTCTGAAAGTAAAAGAAGTGGGAGCATCAAATCTCGATGGTTCGCGATCCGGTCTTTCGAAAATTCCTCTTTCGAAAATTCCTCTTATTGGTGAGTTTCTCGACAAAACTAAAAAGTTCATAGTGAAATATGAAAAAATTTCCACTCAGATCGATACAATCACCAACTCTCTTGACAAACAGCGAATCTCACTTCTCAAAGATATCGAACGACTTAATCATCTTTTTGAAAAGAATGAAAACTCAATTCTCGATCTCAATGTGTTCATTGCGGCGGGGCAGATCAAACTTGGTGAACTGGTTACAGGGCGTTACGAAGAACTAAAAGCTGAAGCGGCTTCGGCGAATGATCCGCTTGTTTCGCAGAAACTCCACGACCTGACCCAACTAATTACTCGATTTGAAAAACGACTCCACGATCTCATGCTGAGTCGCACAATTGCGGTTCAAACGGCACCACAGATCCGACTGATTCAAGGGAATAATCAAACGCTGGTCGAAAAAATTCAGAGTTCGATTCTCACCACGATCCCTTTGTGGCGAAGTCAAGTAGTTATTGCCATCTCTCTTTTTAATCAACGAAAAGGAATTGAACTTCAGCGTGCGGTGACGAAAACTACCAATGATCTTTTGATGCAAAACTCAGAATTGCTCAAACAGGGAAGTATCGCCGTTGCTCAAGAGAATGAAAAAGGCATTGTGGAAATTGAAACGTTGAAAAAGGTAAATGAAAATCTCATTACTACCATTGAAGAAACGCTCAGGATTCAAGAAGAGGGACGAGAAAAACGGCGATCCGTGGAAAAAGAGTTAATTGCTTTGGAACAGGAACTGAAAACAAAACTAGTGCTCCTTCAAGATTCAATTGATGGGTAAAGTCTCTTGAGTTTTACCC
>DYSA01000571.1 GCA_020726425.1 Fibrobacter succinogenes
TTTCAGGAGTTTCTCTTCTGGGATTTGTGGTAATCAGAATGATTCTCGATATCGTATCGGCGCAGACTCTTCCGCGGATTATCTCCTTTATTGTGGTGGGACTTCTCTTTATGATCGTGGGATATTTTTCACCGTTCCCGACGGAAAAGAGATCTGAGACGGGTAGCAATCCGGAAGCGTAAAGAATGTAAGTATAAAGCCTCAGTGGAAACCACTGAGGTTGTTCTGTAGTATGCGATCAAATATTCGTGTTCAACAGAAAGAGAAACCCCACTCGTGATTGCATTATTAAGATTTCTCAGATCGAATTGATATCATGGCACTATTCCACGGATCAATGGACGTTTTCTAAGCAATCACTCTCGCAAGATTTCGTCTACAAGGCTCGTTTCAATCTATTTTACCGGCAACTCAAACCGGTGAGGATTCCATGACCGCTCCCCTTCTTCAAGTGACTGATCTGAAAAAACATTTCCCTCAGAAACAGCAACTTTTTCAAGAAAAACTGCCCCCCGTGCGCGCAGTTGATGGCGTCTCATTCACCCTTGAATCGAACCGAACTCTGGGGCTTGTGGGTGAATCAGGGTGTGGAAAATCGACACTGGGGAAAACGATCCTTCATTTGACACCACCCACTTCCGGTGAAATCCTTATCGCAGGAAAAAATCCCGCAAACCTCAACCGCACCGAACAGCGGGAGCTTCGCAAACGAGCGCAGATCATTTTCCAAGATCCCGTAAGTTCCCTCAATCCGCGCATGACCACGGCGGAAATCATGGATGAACCGTTGGCACTTCACACAAAACTTTCGCGAGCGGAACGCCTTGCCAAAACAAGAAAACTCCTCGACCGCGTGGGGATTCCAGAATCGTCTATGGAAAAATATCCTCACCAGTTTTCCGGTGGCCAGTGTCAACGAATCGCCATTGCCCGCGCCCTAACGCTTAATCCTTCGCTGATCGTGGCGGACGAACCGGTGTCAGCCTTGGACGTGTCGGTTCAGGCGCAAGTGCTCAACCTTATGCTCGATTTGCAAGATGAGTTCAAGCTTTCTTATCTCTTCATTTCTCATGATCTTTCTGTAGTGAAATTCATTTCTGATGATGTAGCGGTGATGTATCTCGGCCAGATCGTCGAACAGGGAACCGCCGAATCGATCGTGGAAAATCCTCGACATCCCTACACGAAAGCGCTCGTTTCCGTGATTCCTCGCCCAGAATATCGTCCGGATCTGAAACGTCAAATTCTTCAAGGAACCGTCCCGTCTCCCGCCAATCCACCTTCGGGATGTCGTTTCCACACTCGCTGCCCGATGGTTCAGGATCGCTGTAAGATCGATTCTCCGGAATTGATCGATGGTGTTCGCTGTCTTTTTGCATGAATCCCGTTTCGATAGCGCAAAAAACTAACTTATATAAGGAGTACCCGTGAAGTTACCTGCCCTGTTTCTCATAGCAACAATTGCTCTCGCCACCGCACAAACTGATTCAATTGTTGATTCAACAATCACTAAAGTTGATTCAGTGCAACTCAAAAATTCATCCGTTCAATCAGATAGCACCGTCAATCTCGCGATCTGCCCAACCAAAACAGCCAGCGGATGGGATCGATTCTGGGGATATATGTACGATCGGTTCGAACTGATCCCGGAGATTCATATAGAAGCGGACATAAGTGGATTTACTGCACACAAAAATCCCGATTTCAACCAGCACTACCTTCTTGAAAGCAATACCAATCTCGATATCGCGATTGCTCGCTACAAAGAGATTCTCTATTTCAATTGGCTCATTGAATTT
>DYSA01000572.1 GCA_020726425.1 Fibrobacter succinogenes
CTAAACGCAATTTATCCAGCAGGTTAAGTAGTGATCAGAATTTTTTTCACAGATTCCTCAGATTCCACAGATTACGCAGTTTTCTTTCTGCGAAATCTGCGAAATCTGCGGACGTTTTGACTGAAATTTCTCTAGTTTACCTGTTTCTATCTGTCCTACTCAGATACATTGAGCACCTGCTCTAACCAGGTAATCGGGTAATAAATTCTTCTAAACCCACAATCCCATCCCTTTTGAACGTGAATATTGTTCATTGTTCTCCTTGCCTTTCGTCTGGTTATTGCGTACTTTTCCCGCGAACTTTTGTAAGGAATATCTATGTCAATTTGTAAATATGAATCAGTCACCGCTCACACCAATACAGGGCAAGAACTTCGCAACATTACCATCGAACTAAACCGTGGAGAATCACTGGCGGTTCTGGGGACGAACGGTTCGGGGAAATCGCTTATGGGGAAACTGTTCGCCGGTGAACTTCCGATCGTGGCGGGAACTGCAAGTCCGGCGAAACGCTCCATCCTACTCTCCTTCGAACGAATTGCGGCGATCATTGAAGAGGATTTTATCGAAGCGGATATCACCGAAGCGACGATTCTCAACCCCGGACTCACGGCACTTGATCTGATCAAACGGGAAAGCGGAATGAGCGATATTTCACCGGAACTGATCGAACGGTTTAATCTTACGGCAAAACAGCACACTGCAATCCGCCATCTATCAACGGGTGAAATTGCAAAATCACTGCTCATCGCCGCACTCTTGGCTGAACCGG
The DNA here is from genome assembly GCA_020726425.1 of Fibrobacter succinogenes. Lineage (GTDB taxonomy): Bacteria > Fibrobacterota > Chitinivibrionia > Chitinivibrionales > Chitinivibrionaceae > JAIFMU01. The sequence continues at coordinate 773 of DYSA01000572.1, forward strand.
ATCTACTGATTTTGGACGAACCATACGATGGACTGGATGTAGAGAGTCGATCCCTTGCTGCCGCGGCAATCGATTCGGTGATTGATCACGGAACGGCGGTCGTTTTGATCCTCAACCGCATCGAAGAGATTCCTTCAAAATGCAATCGCATTGCCATCTTGGATCACGCAGAAATAATTCTCTGCGGAGAACGGGATCAGATATTACACTCAGAAACGATGCACCGACTTTTTGACCTTCACCATTTACTTCCCGATACTCTTCCCGGCGAGTCGCGCAAACAGGAACCGAAAACTGACAGCGAAGGGCGATTGGTATCGTTTCGCAATGTCACGGTGCAGTATGGCGATTCAATCGTTCTCAACGGGATCAATTGGGATTTGATTCCCGGTGAACATTGGCAGATCAGCGGTCCCAACGGATGCGGAAAATCAACCCTTCTCTCTTTGATCAGCGGTGATCATCAGCAGGCATACTGCAATGATATCACTCTCTTTGGCACTAAACGCGGTTCCGGTGAAACCGTTTGGGATATCAAACAGCAGGTGGGAATCGTATCGGCACTTCTGCAGCGAGACTACCGTGTCGGAGGATCTCTCCTCTCCGCAGTGATTTCTGGATTCCACGACTCGATTGGGCTCTACGTGAAAAGTTCTCCCAAAGAAGAGCGTGAAGCACATCAGTGGTTGGCGATCGCGGGAATGCAGAAACAGGCGAACCTTCCTTTTCGACGACTCTCCTATGGTGAACAGCGCATGGCATTAATCCTTCGGGCAATGGTGAAACGTCCCGCCGTTTTAGTTCTCGATGAACCGTGTCTCGGACTCGATCCGATCAACCGGCAACTGGTGCTGAATCTCGTGAACTACATCGGAAAGACTGGCGGAACCACGATTCTCTACGTAACCCACCACGACGAAGATCGGATCGAATCAATCCACAAGAGAATTCGATTTATTCCTGCGGTAAGTGGCGGATTCACTCTCGCCCTTTCGGATCAGAAATAGTCAGAAAAG
>DYSA01000573.1 GCA_020726425.1 Fibrobacter succinogenes
TCAGGCCGGCATTCCCAGTGTGGACGCTGGGAACGAGTGCTGAAGCGAGTTTTTGCCCCCCACTAACACCTGAGTAGTTACGTTCGATTTATGGGAAATTCTTATGTGATATATATTCATACTCAAATATTGAAATCACTAAGGGGCACTTGTGAATACAGAGGAAAGTCAAACCAAACTGATGCACATTGTTTTCACCGACTTACACGGTTATTCAAAGTTGTCATCCAACGAAGTACGTAAACTGTGGCAAGATTACCTACCAATTGTGTATGAAAAAACGAAACAGTTTTTAGACAAAGCCATCTCGAAGAATACTTGGGGGGATGCACTTTTTGTGGTGTTTGAATCAATTGATGACGCACTGGGACTTCTCATTTCATATCGCGATGCATTCAAGGCGTTGAAACTTAAGCAGCCACTTCAACCGAGACTAAGTGCACATAGTGCTGAGGGAGAGGTTTTTTTTGACCCTTTCACAAATTCATATACTGTGTCTGGAGATGCGGTAGCCCTAACCGCTCGGATTGAACCAATAGTCCGTCCAGGGGAGGTATTTGTTACCACCGAATTTGTGAATCATGCGGCTACTGCTGTATCAAAGAATGACTACAAATTTGAGCGCATAGGATACTTGACTCTTGCAAAGAAATATGGTGAGATCGAACTGCATAGGCTTATCCACAAAACAGATCGTCAATACAATCTCCCACGGCTCTTTCCAAACAGATCCGATACGGGACTTCCTAAACGTACTACACTTCGTTGTGAAGAAGAAGCACTCATTGCATCCTGGAACTGGGATACTCCACTTGATTCAATTCGCAGCTTAAGAAAAATCCCTTTTAATGAAGTAAGTGGTGAATTCCTAGTGCAATTGGCGAGAAATGCAAAAAAGGCAGGGCTTTGGAATGAGGCTCTTGAATTTATCCAAGATGCTGTTCGTCCAACGATGATGTATAGCAACATCCCAATTCCTCAGATTTCAGACTCAAACATTGAAATTCGAAAAACAAAAGCAGACTGTCTATCCCGGCTGGGGCGTTTCCGAGAAGCGATTCTGGAAATTTACGCCCTGTCTGAGTCCGGTGTCGGTGACTCTGAAACAATAGCAATGCTTGCGGCACAGTTTAAACGACTTGCAACTATGCAAAATGGTGAAATTATTGATCCTAAACAAATAGATATTGAGTCCTTACAACATGCCAAAGACCTCTATCTTGAAGCATTCCGTCGCAACTTAAGCGATTATTACCCGGCGATAAATGCGGCATATCTATTGATCATGCTTGGATTCCTCCTTCAAGAAGATGTCTTGCTCGACGAGGGGCAATCACTCGCATCATATGTTGCAGATACGTGGGGACAATCGGAACACGGGGACTGGTGGTCTGAATGCACCTACTGTGAAGCACTGTTTCTTAAAGGTGACAGCAATTGTCTGAAATTGCTTAATCAAACCAGAAAGAGATTTGCACCAGATCATTTTCAACTCAAAGCCGTTTCTGAACAAATCGAAATTTTCGTAACAATTGCCGAAGATCCGTTGAAAACAATTGCAAAAGGCATGATAGAGATTCTGAAAAAGGAAGAAAAATGAAACTTGATATCGAACTGATTGCGGAAGAGATTCATATTGTCTGGATGAACCAAAGACTTTCAGAAGGATGGACACTCGGGCCACGGAATGATGCAGAAAAAAAATCACCCTGCCTGATTCCCTACTCTGAACTTCCTGAGATCGAAAAAGAGTATGACCGGATTACTGCAAGAACGGTGATTACGG
>DYSA01000574.1 GCA_020726425.1 Fibrobacter succinogenes
GAATACAGAAAGGGATTGAGAAGGCTTGTTCTTTACACTGGTTCTGCTGACCATGTTGATCACATGACCCACCGACTGGAGCAGAATGAGATCGCCTATCATTTCGCCGAAGTGACTGCCACAAAGGTGAACTGTTTCTTTGGCGATCCCGACTGTATCGACGTGATTCGATCGTTCGGGAATCGTCCACTTCAGGAACTTTCCGATCAGGAAGATTTCATTTTGGGAGCACTCTTGGGATACGATCTCAAACTGCAGTGTCAGCGATATTTGAACAGAAAATTGATGGAAACGAAGGTTGCTTAAGAAAGGAACCACCTATGAAAACAGTACTTGTCTATGGATCGACTCTTGGAAATTGTAAAATTGGTGCAGATCTGATCGCGAAAACACTTGGCGATACAGAACTCCACGAAGTAAGCCGGTTCACTTTCGGAAAACTTCCCGAAGCGGATCTGTTCATTTTTGGCGGATCGACCTGGGGGTCTGGCGATCTTCAGGACGACTGGGATCTGAAAATCGAATCACTTCGCTCGGCGAATCTGACCGGGAAAAAAGTGGCACTCTTTGGAACGGGCGATCAGGTCGGCTACAGCGATACATTCTGTGATGCCGTGGGCGAACTATACGATGCGGTGACCGCCGCGGGAGCCGAAGTTGTTGGCACATGGTCAACGGATGACTATCAGTTTACCGATTCAAAAGCTGTGAGAAACGGGCGGTTTGTCGGTCTTATTCTCGATGAAGATAATCAGTATGATCTTACCAATGTTCGAATTGCGAAATGGTGCAGTCAAATATCAAAAGAGATTGAATAAATCATACCGTACCTTCCAAATCGGAATGGCTGGTTCCCGTTCCGGTTTGGTTCGGTACATTTTCACAAAGAGGTACACTATGGCAGATATGATTACCATTGTAGTTGTTCCCGATTCAACTACCAAAACGGTGATTCTCAAAGGCGAATGGGACAACTGGTCAGAAATTTCAATGAAACGAAAAAAGGATGGATCATGGTACGTTCGAAAGAAAATCCCGCACGGTTCCTGGCAGTTTGGTTTTCTCTGCGATGGTATTTGGTCCACAACTCCCGAATATTCAGCAGTAAGCTCGCCTTTCGGGACAGAAAACAATCGCATTACCACAGGAGGTGAATCGTGACAATTCTTTCAAAGGGAGGGCGTTCTTATGTTGAAATGGTCAACATCGAAGCGTATGTTATTCATTTTGGCATGGCATCTCTGTTTGTGACAATCGACGACCTCCGAGCGATTGCGATGCTGTTCGATGAGTCAAAGGGTATGCCCGATGAATCAATCTGTTTTGTGCAGAGACTCGAGACTGGTAGGTTTCTGTTCTGTTTTAAAGCGGTGACAATGCAGTTCTGCAGTCACTCGCTTGCCAGATTCGCTTCACTGCTCACCGATTCAGTTTCGAAAATCGATGAACTGTTTGGCAAACCGCAAAAATTCTCTCCGGATATCGAAGAGCTCTGTGCTTCAATTGAAAGAAGTGTGTAGCTCTTTGTTTGTATCGGGAATGACTACCAGCATTCCCGATTTTTCAAACTAAAAAACGGGAACGAAAACCGCTCCCGTCAATTCTAACAAATCTGATTACCATAGTTTTTAGCATTTCTCTGTGAATGAATCCACCGTGGCGACGCATCAATGAATGTGCTATCGTACTAAAACACGACTTCGGGCTCGAAATCCCCCAGAATGCTACTTGTTACTACTCAGGTACCACGAAAAAACCTTTTGTTTTGTAAGTGATTGA
>DYSA01000575.1 GCA_020726425.1 Fibrobacter succinogenes
TGCAGAGGAAATGCGTAAGGTCTGTGTACTAAAAAGAGAGTAACAATATTATACAGGGAGAGTGAAATGAATATCGAATTATGGGAATTTACATACACATACAGTGCTGAAGATAAACTCAGTATTATATGGGATGGCACAGGATTGTCTTCAACTTGTCGAGAGTGCGGCTCTCCACATCATTTAATAACTCCTTCAGAGGCGGACTGGCAAGAGTATTTGAATCTTATGGAAGCGATTAAAGTCTCTCGCTGGGGAGAGTGTCGCGATGATCATTTTGGTATGAAGAGACCTTCATGGCAACTTTCTCACAGTATCAATGGAAAGGAGCAAAAAGTGTACTCTGATAATTTTTCGGCACAACTGTATGGGCAAGATCTTTCGGAATCAGCTCTTAATGCTGTTGTAATTCTGACGAAAGGAAAATTCACTTTCAAAAACGGAGCTCAAAGATGAAAAAAGAAGAAACTCTCGAATCATTGAAAAGCAAAACACTCTGGCATGCAAAACGAACTTCTCCAATGACACTGGATGACAAATCCGTGTATCGGGCTCTTGTGTATTGCTGGGGATGTTCTGCCGGTCCGGTTAATGGTGATGAACATGATATGGAACTGAATGTTGTGGTTGGTCGTGTACTATCGAAAGTTTCATGGGAAAATATTCAGCGTCTCGCCTATGAAATCGATGGCGAGTTCGAACCTCGTCACCCAGAGGATCCCGACGAAGAAGATGAACGGGATTTACTGGAGATTGTGTCCCAAGAGTTGTACCGTTTTGTGATGCACAAATCCGAACGGGAGTGGCTGGATCGGGAGGATTGATTTACTTTTCAGGGCTGGGATTATTTCCAGCCCGTCCTTATTCACACTTCAAAAACACCTTTTATACCACCCCCGAAACCTCTCAGGAAGGCGATTCCAATTCTTACTGAAAATGGAATCAACAGCATGGCTCCACTTCTCTTTCTGATCTTTTGAACCGGAAGAAACCTCTTTAATAATCATCGGTTTTACTTGCAGTAGCTTGTTCAGTGTATGCTGAACATCCCCCGAATCTGACGTGTCGGCATGAGCAATCCAGTGTCCGATTCCCATATCTAAATCGGTAAGACCTTCTTCGACCATGCCCAACCGCCATTTGAGCGCCGCTCGCAGGTAGATGTCGGTTGTATCGGTCAGCGTTGCTAAAACACTTTTCGCTTCCACCGTGTCACCAAGACCGATCAGTGCTTCGGTGCGAATACACTGAAAATGCGGTTCATTGGGATTTATCCGAATTGCCCGATCAATATCAGCCATTGCTGAATCCAGTTTTTCAAGGCGGATATAGCACTTGGCACGATCAGCCAGAAGATCCGCGCGGACATTCCGTTTTTTCATTCGGATTGTGAGGAATTTTACCTCTATTGAATCTTCAGAAGCCCAAACAGCATCAAGGCGACCATCGGAAATTGTGTCCCACGGAATTGAATCGTGATTATACAGATAGAGTGAATCTTCATGGCATTTTTGTTGCCACTGCCGATCACTCTCAGCACGGCGTTCTGCAACTCCCTGTTGATACTCAACAATCCATGTAACGATAATTGTAGCAAGAATGGCAGTAATCCCAAGAAAGTAGTGTCGTTTACGCATTGAATACTCCTTCGTGCCTTCGTGAACGAGGCGATGAACCTCAAAGCCTCTGAGTTAAATAGCTTCCAACTTCCTTTTACAATAACTTTCCCGATTGCCCAGTTTAGGCAGTAGTCTAACTTGGGTGAACTGAAGCTTCAA
>DYSA01000576.1 GCA_020726425.1 Fibrobacter succinogenes
TTCTGTCCCTGATCATCAAAGGAAACAAGCACATCAACATCGGAAGAATCGGTCAGATTATCAGTTACGAATGACCCAAATAGTGCCATCATTTTGACAGATCTTCTTTCGCAGATTTCCGCAATCGCGGTTGTTTCTATTTCGGACACGGCTTACCTCATTCTTCAAAAAGGGCGAATGTTATTCGCCCTTACGGATTTTCATTGTGTCATTAAATCGCTTACAGTTTTTCTCTGATCGGATCGAATCCCTGAATCTCTTTCGCACCGTTCAGACTCGCTTCGGAACCGAGAACGGTCACAACTGAATCATCGAAGGTGTCCAGAAGGAATTTCGCGCGGGCCTGAAGTTTTTCCACCGTCGCATTGAGAATCGATTCACGAACTTTCTGGCGATCTTCGGGGAAGTTTTTCACCATACGCGACATGGTTTCGCCGTACCCTTTCGAGTGAGGCGACTTTGGCACGTCCAGTTTTCCAATCGCTCCGGTAATCGAACGAGCCAACTCCTCTTCGGTGAGATTGGTCATCAGATACTCCAGCGCTCCCTTGAAATGATCCAGCGTTCCCACAACATTCGGGTCGCGGTACGAAGCAAGCGAAAAGAGCGGATGCGAACTGCTCATGACCGCCATCCCGCCGTACGCTCCACCTTCCACGCGAACCTTATCCCACAAATATCCAGTGGAAAGGATTCTGCTCATAAGGTAGTGCTCACCCACCGATTCCGGCGTGAGTTCGTTCAGTTTCCACGAACGGGTCACGTAGTTCACCGACGAAGAAATTTCAACGGCGAGCGGTTTTTCGAGAAAGTCCGCAATCGAATAATCCATTTCCAGAGGAATGAACGCCGGCAGTTCGGTGAGCAGTTTTTCGGTCAGACCAAAGTACTGTTCGGGGTTTTCTGCGGTGATCGAAACGAAGGTCGATTCGCGGTTGATCAGATCGTTGTGAATCGATTTCATCATCTCCAGAATCGCTTTGTAGTCCGGTTTGTCGGCGAGTTTTTTGAGGAACCGGTACTGACCAATCCCGTCAATTTTCTCTTCCATGTTTTTGGTAATGAGAAGACGCGAACCGCCGTTGAGAATCCCGTAGCTGTGTCCCGAACGAGCCACGGAACTAAAGATGTCGTTGCGACTTTCGAGCAAAATGTTTTTCATCAACTTCTTGTCCGTGAAATCCGGCGTGAGAAGCATATCTTTTACGATTGCGAACATTTCCTCAGCGGTCGATTCGAGACATTTCGCGTGAAGGGTTGATCCGGTGTGGATCGTGCCGAGATTGCGGAACTCTTCCATGATGAAATCAGATCCGCTCAGCCCACCGGTGTTTAGATTGATCCGGTTCGCCATTTTCTGCGAAGTTAATCCGCCAGCACCACAACGACTCAGGTATTCTGAGTACATCGGGTAGTAATAGAGCTGTTCTTCCGACAGAACCGACAGATTCCAGCAGATATCCACGTAGAGAATCCCCGCCGTAAAGAGATTTTGGTAGAACACGGGACGACCGGCCAGTTCGGTTTCTGCGAACGGACAGGTTTCGTTTTTCAGAGGAATATCTTCGCGGGTAAGCTGAGGAATACAGCCCAGTTCCTCTTCAGAGTGTTCCCGTTTCTGATTTTCAAGAAGAGCAACCGTGTCTTTATGGAACTGATCGACCTGATCCTTGGTGAAATCTTTCGAAAGTTCCGCGGACTGGCGTTCGGTGAGTTTGCCGAGTTCTTCGCCCAGTTCGCTCGACGCGTTGATCACCATGGTCAAACGGTGAGGATT
>DYSA01000577.1 GCA_020726425.1 Fibrobacter succinogenes
GCTGACTGAAATCAGCGAAGATACTGGAATTATGTTTGGTGCGTAACATCAGTAAGTAATTAGCTTCCCGCGAATTTCGGTGGTCACGATTTTCGAGCGGTTTACAAATCAAAAATCCTATAAATTTAAAAGGAAATAATCATGAAAAAAATAACACAGTGTTTCATTCTTGTTTTTTGTTCGCTATCGATAGCTTTTCCAACTAACCAGCTCACTACAAATGGTCAAGCAATCGTCAATCAAACTGGTGATACGATTCGGTTGATCGGGTTCGGAGTGGGCGGGTGGCTCCAGCCAGAAGGGTACATGTGGCAAATCGAACAGCGAGCAGAAAAGAATGATTCTTTGGCAGCTCTAGCTCCTTCGCAAATTCGTCACAAGATTGAAATCCTCGTCGGTAAAGAGAAAAGTGACACATTTTTTCGTGAGTATGAGAAAAATTTCTTCACAGAAAAAGATGTGCAACTGCTCAAAGCATGGGGTACGAATTCGATTCGTTTACCGATCAATGCAAACAGATTAATGCCACCTGAACTTCAACCAGCTAAAGCACCGTATATGTATAAAGAATCAGAATTCGCCATTATCGATTCTGTTGTTGCATGGTGTGAAAAAAACCAAATGTATCTCATTCTTGATATGCACTGTTCACCGGGTGGACAAACTTCCGATCATATTGCAGATCCCATCCAGTATAATGTCGCTGGCCTTTGGGACTTTCCCGAAGTTTACTGGGATCAGACCAAGGAGCTATGGGATACCCTTTCAATGCGATATAAAGGGCGGGAATGGGTTGCCGGTTATGAACTAATCAACGAGCCAAGTGGTACACGAGGTGGTGAGTTCGATGATGCCGATTCTGCAATTACTCAATTGACAATGGATCTCTGTGAAATCATCTCTGTAAATGACCCGGATCATCTGATTTTTATTCAAGGGTATGAATGGGCAACTCGTTTTGAACCAATGGTTAGCTCAACGAAAGGACATAACCGAGTGTACACATTTCATCTCTACTGGGAGGACGATATCGGTGGGTCGGATGTTATCAAAAATGTAAGCAACCAAGGAAAGGTTTACAATGTTCCTTTTTATTGTGGCGAAACCGGCGAAAATACCACTGAGTGGGGCGAACAAATGGTCAAGGAGTTGAACTCTCGAAAATACGGCTGGAACTGGTGGACAGTTAAAAAGGTTGATGACCAAGAGAGTTGCCCCTTTTCAATACCGATGACTTCGGGTTTTTCAAAGATTGTAGATTGGCTTGCTAATGCTGGTGCAAAGCCGGATAGCACAGAAGCAGTTGCTTCGTTAATGGAGTTCGCCAGATCTGTAACAAGCGATTCTCTCAAAGAAAATGGTGAGTTGTTAAAAGTTCTTGAACTTACATATCAAGTGAGTATTAAGGGAAACGCGGTAAAAAACAGTGAAAAGAAAAACTTCTTTACGGTTACAGGTTCATCGATACAGTTTAGTCCTGCTACTTATGGGAAAAAGGTTGCAATTATCAGTGCAAGTGGAAAAATTGTTGCCACTCATACTGCCGACAACAAGAAATGGACACCAACTGTAGGTGCTGGTCTCTATTTTGTTAAAATTGGATCTTCGTATGCAGGTGTACTGAAAAACATATAAGATTTTCAAAATGTGATGACTTGAATTGTTTAAATGGCACGAACTTCTGTTCGTGCCACATTTCAATAAGGCTATGTACCCTTTCGCTGTGGGAAATTTTGAAATCCCGTTTTTAATTTCGATATAGCGCATCTGATTCA
>DYSA01000578.1 GCA_020726425.1 Fibrobacter succinogenes
TCTCATTTTATTAATATACAATGAGTGTCGATTAAATCATACGAACTACTTACATGGTTCAACGAGGTGGCGATTCGTGGTCCGCGGTTCAGGCAGGAATGAGTTCAAAGGAGTTCATGGAAGCGTACTTCCGCCACATCACCCTTCTTGCCGACAGCACTCGCGGGGAAAAACCGATCTATGTAATCGAACCAGATGTTTGGACCTACATGCTTCAAAAAGCGCGGGAACAAGATCCGGGAAGATACACAACCACGGGCGATGACTGGAGCAAAATAGAGAACAACAATTTCGATGATCTCTGCCACATAAACGACCTAGGATTTCCGTGGCTCGAAGAGTTTGAAAACAAGGCAAGTAATCTTCCTGGCGCAATAATCAAAACGCTAAAGGTACGTGATCCCGAGTGCTATGCGGGAATTCTCGTAGGATTCTGGGGATTTCAACCGGCTAAGTCTGAAGGTATCGGTCTTTTTACCAATAGCAGCGACATTATTGGTGTCGGCGCTCGTGAAACCGCTCGATTTGCCAATGCACTTCTCAGTTCAACGCCATATCGAGGCGATTTTGCTGGCCTTGAAAAGAACGGAAGCGATCTAGGATACTGGAAACAAGGGAACAACACTGCTTATGTTAACGCCTTTAACTGGGATGACCGCAAAAACAGCGACTGGGTGAAATTTGCTAAAGCAGTAAGCGACTCCACCAATCTTCCCATGCTCGGCTGGCAGATCGCCATTGGTCATCCCGGCCTTGCGAATGTAGAAAGCGAATACGAAGACACCTTTTTCCCCTATTTTTTCTCTCACACTCAAGAGTATATCGATGCTGGATTTATCGGTATGATGGCTGGCTGTGCGAATCAGGGAAAAGGAACCATGGCAACTCCACCCAACGGAAAGCTCTACACTCACCCAGACTTCCACCCATCCGGAACTCGCGGTGATGACGGCTGGTTCTATACGCAGTACTCCGCATTTAACGGCAAACGACCTTGGGTAGCTAACTCAACAAAAGTGATGAATACTGTTTCAGCGGAAGCTGTTAATGACACCATTTTTACCGAAGGAAAAGTTACCGATCCAGATTGGGATGCCACTGCCAATTATGGCGCATGGGATGATCCAAAACACCCGCACGGAATGTTCGTGCACTATCTCGGCCGCAAATACGAGTTCACTGGATGGAGTTGCAAAATTGGCATCCCTCCCACAGAACAGCCCGATGTTTTCGCCGATCGCGGACTGTACGGTTCGATCGAAGTTACCACCGGCGGAACAGTGTGGAATGACAATATTTACTACGAACCGGGATCAGATGTGATTCACCAGTTCCACCCCAAAGCTATCGAAGGCTACGGGATTGGATCAATTACGGTAAATGGTTCTCCGGTGGCTATTGCCGACAATGTACAAATCTCCAAAATTTCGCAGAACTACACCGTGAAAGTGAAATTCGTAAAAGGGGGATCCACACCGATCAGTTCACCGATTGTTCAAGGGACTCGATCGCTTGTTCGAGTGAACAGCACTTCGCTCCAATTGACTCACGCCGGTTCAGTGGAGCTCTTTACTCTTGCGGGAAAACGGATTCGCCAGGCTAATCTCACTGAAGGACAAAGCCTCTCGTTCACGGGAATCGCCGCCGGTTCCTATGTGGCGCGCGTTAACACTTCAGGAACAGTGCAAGCTCGTTCTATTCTCATTCACTGAGTACGAGCGGCCGTGGTTGATCACCACGGCTGCCTTTGCAACACCGCAACACAATGCAACGT
>DYSA01000579.1 GCA_020726425.1 Fibrobacter succinogenes
TGAAGAAAAATTTTCAATAACTTATTCCGTCGAAGCTGTCAGAAAATTACTCATACTCGATAATCAAGTTTTTTTGGCCAGGTCAGCCAGAGGAACTCAGAATTTCGTTCATACTCAATTCTTCGATGTTCCGGAGGCTGGCCTGATAATTATTGAAAAAGAACTCGCTATCAATTAATATGACCGCATTCGACGGACCGAAACAGTCAGAATGAGGGCATAAAAATGTTAATAGACAAGCCGCTTTCTTTTATAACAGAATTCGTGGAAACACTCAATGATGCGATTGGAAAACATAGCCCCGGAAGTGGTCTTTCTTCAAAACAAAGATATCGGATCGGGTTTTGTATGATGGCAATTCTTATGACCAACACGATCTGTTGGGCAAAATTCGCGCGAGCCAATCCGGGTGGATATACGATTGCCGCTTTGTCATGGATGTTCCGTCACTCAGGGATTCCATGGGAAAAACTGCTTTGTCAGAGTATCGGATGTGTTCTCAGTCAATACGGAATAACAACCGGAACCCTTGTAGTTGACGATTCGGAGAAAAAACGTTCCGAGAATACGAAGCGAATATCTGACGTTCATAAGATCAGAGATAAGAAAACGGATGGTTATATAATGGGGCAATGTATCGTATTTCTTATTCCGGTTACCCCGCTTATCACCATTCCCGTAGGATTCATGCTGTATATGCCTGATCCGAGGCTTACAGAATGGTACAAATTGAAAAAGCGGTCCGGAAAAAGCGGTAGTTGTCCCAAAAAGCCTCCGAAGAATACGAACTATCCGACAAAGCAGGAAATAGCATTGATTCTCCTGAAGAAATTCGCGGCAGAGCATTCTCATATTCGGATAAAGTGCATTCTTGCCGATAACCTTTACGGCTGCAAGACATTTTTCGCAGGAGTCGGAAAGAGTTTCGGAAAGATTCAGATGATCAGCCAGATGAAAAGCAATCAGAATATCAGTTACAAAAACAAAGAGATAAGTGTCAGCAGATATTTTTCAAGTTATCCCGGAATTTCTCAGAAACTCGTGATTCGGGGCGGAGAGGAAATTAATTGTATCATCGGAAGTGCCCGTCTTCATGTCTGTGCTCACAGAGAGAAGCGGTTTGTCATCGCGATGAAATACGAAGGAGAAGAGGATTACCGATATCTTATCGCTTCCGAACTGACGTGGAGAACCGAGGACATTGCGAAGGCATTCACTCAGAGATGGCTCATCGAAGTTTTCATTCAGGACTGGAAATCGTATGAAGGATGGAACACACTGACCAAACAACGCGGCGACGAAGGAACAACGCGAAGTCTGATTCTGAGCCTGTCGGTCGATCATTGTCTCCTTTTTCATCCCGAACAGACAGCCCGATTGAACAACAAACTTCCCGCAATTACTGTCGGAAGCCTGATTGAGAAATCCAAAGCTGACTGCCTATTGTCATTTGTTCAGGGATTGCTATCATCTGATGAAGTGGAAAAAAAGCTGGAATATCTGAAGGAAAGCATACACAGGGTATTCAAGTTGTTTCCTTCGACAAAACATATGGCAGGCAGAGATTTGGGGAGGCTCGAGCCATCACCGTCATTAAAATACAAATGAGTTTGACAAAAACAATTTGGCTGTGAAGGTAAAAAACTTGATTATCGAGTTTCAGCACCGGACATAAAAAATCACTCAGATAAGATAGGAAAACTTCTCCGTTAAGTGTTCCTTCGGAAGTCATACAGGCTTCCGTTTCTTCCGCTGACAGTGCTCCTATCGCCG
>DYSA01000580.1 GCA_020726425.1 Fibrobacter succinogenes
GTCAAATGACGATACTTGATCCGGTGAGGCTGATCCGCCGCCGCTCCAAGTCTGCGTTTGCGATCCTCTTCGTATTCAGAATAATTGCCATCAAAGAACCGAACCGTCGAGTCACCTTCGAACGCGAGAATATGAGTCGCCACACGGTCGAGGAACCAGCGGTCGTGAGAAATCACCACGGCACAACCGGCGAAACTCTGAAGTGCTTCTTCGAGCGAACGAAGTGTGGTAATATCCAGATCGTTGGTCGGTTCGTCGAGAAGCATCACGTTTGCACCTTCCTGAAGAAGAAGCGCGAGATTCACACGATTCTGCATACCGCCGGAACATTCGCCGATCTTTTTCTGCTGATCGCCACCGTTGAAATTGAATTTCGAAACGTATGCACGGCTGTTGATTTCACGACCACCGAGATTGATCATGTCGCGACCGTCGGAAATCATCTGCCACACTGTTTTTGTCGGATCAAGCTGATTACGACGCTGATCAACATAGGCGAGTTTTACAGTTTCGCCAATCTTGAACGTTCCTTCATCAGGCTGTTCTTCGCCGGTGATCAGTTTGAACAACGTGGTTTTACCCGCGCCGTTTGCTCCGATGACACCCACGATTCCACCCGGTGGAAGTGAGAAGTTCAGGTTTTCATAGAGAACCTTGTCGCCGAACGCTTTTTTCACGCCGATCGATTCGATTACCGATTTACCGAGACGCGGGCCTGGTGGAATAAAGAGATCAAGATCGTTTGCCCGTTTTTCCAAATCTTTGGTAAGAAGATCTTCGTACGAAGAGATTCTCATTTTCGCTTTGGTGTGCTGATCTTTCGGACTCATTTTGAGCCATTCGAGTTCATGCATCAACGTGCGGATTGCCGCTGAGTCTGCTTCGCCGGATTTGTTTTTCGCGCGAAGTTGTTGCTGTTTCTGTTCAAGCCAGCTCGAATAGTTTCCTTTCCATGGAATACCTTCGCCGTTGTCAAGTTCGAGAATCCAGCCCGCAACATTGTCGAGGAAGAATCGGTCGTGAGTCACGGCGATTACAGTTCCTGCATATTTCTGAAGGTGGTGTTCCAACCATGAAACCGATTCGGCGTCGAGGTGGTTGGTTGGTTCGTCGAGAAGAAGAATGTCTGGCTTTTTTAGAAGAAGACGGCAAAGTGCTACGCGACGACGTTCTCCTCCTGAAAGATGTTCGCACGAAGTGTCTGCCGGTGGGCAACGAAGCGCATCCATTGCCATTTCGAGACGGGAATCCAAATCCCACGCGTCGTTGCGATCGAGAAGATCCTGAACTTCACCCTGACGTTCGATCAGTTTGTTCATTTCGTCGTCGGTCATCTCTTCCATGAATTTCAGATTGATCGCGTCGAACTCTTTGAGAAGAGCTACGGTTTCCGCGACACCTTCCTGAACCACTTCAAGAACGGTTTTCGTTTCGTTCATAAGTGGTTCTTGTTCGAGATAGCCGATAGTGAATCCCGGAGTTACCTGCGTGTCACCGGCAAAAGTGGTGTCAACGCCGGCAAGAATCTTAAGAAGCGTCGATTTACCCGATCCGTTCAGACCGACCACACCGATTTTCGCTCCGAGAAAGTACGAAAGTGAAATATCCTTCAGAACCGTTTTGGTCCCGTAGGATTTATTAACGCGATACATGGAATAGATAATTTTTTCCTGCTCGACAGCCATTCATTCTCCTTGATAAAGATGGTTTTGCAATACGAGTATAAAATGATTTCTGCGGGAGAATGATTTCGATGAATTTACGGGGATT
>DYSA01000581.1 GCA_020726425.1 Fibrobacter succinogenes
GCTTTTTGGTCTCACGCCGAATTGAGTTCCTGCTCTATCTGGGTAATCGGGAAGAAAATTATCCGTTCAAGTTCACGACTACCTCAAATATCCAATCTCAAGTGAAATACGAGATTGAGTAAAAATGCAATCACAAAAGCGGAAATGGGTGTAAAAAACCATCCTGAAAAAACTTTTGCCGCAACTTTGTAATTTATTGATTCAACATTTCGAATCAATCCAATCCCAATTACCGCTCCGACAATGGCCTGTGAAGTTGAAACCGGAACGCCGATAATCGCGAATATATGAACCGTCACCGCATGAGAAACCACGGTAACTAACGCAGAAAATGCATCCAGTGGAACGATCCCTTTCCCCACTGTAAACATCACATTTTTGCTATAACTCAATACCCCCGAAGCGATACTAATCCCTCCAATAACCACCGCTTGATTCACAGTGAGTAAACTTCCGGCATACACTCCGGTTACATTGGCCACGTTATTTGCGCCCAGTGCGTAAGCTCCGTAGCAACCGGCAATGATTAATCCCGTTCGCAGAAGACCATCAGAAGTGACCATATCAGCCTTGATCAATTTGAAAAACCAGAGGAACAGATAATAGAAAATAAAAGTGAAAAGAAGTGCTCCCACGGGCGTGGCAAACCAACAAATCACAATTTTAATAAGTTCACCGGTGTTTATCGCCGAAGCACCTCCGGTCATAACGGCAGATCCGATAATTGCACCGACAACTGCTTGAGATGTGCTAATCGGAAGTTTCAACACCGTCATCACAATAACCGTTATTGCTGCAGCAGTTGAAACAATGAACGCACTATTCACCGACTGCGATGAAAGTGCCGTGATGGTCTTAATCCCTTCGGATCCCTGAAGAAAAGCGCCAAGCATAATAAATATGGCCGACAAAATCGCCGCCGTTGAGTAGCGGACCATGCGGGAACTCACCGCCGTGCCGAACACATTGGCCGAATCATTAGCCCCCAGCCCCCATCCCAAAAGAATCCCGCTTATTACCCGAAACATACTACACCACCCGTTTCAGGTTCATAATCCCGACAACAGCAGCAGCATCTTCACAGGCATTGGAAATGTCCGCAATATGCTGGATAAAATCAGTTTGTAGAATCCGCGTAAAGGGATCTAAGGGAAGAGTATAGAGCAATGTCACCATGCGATTTTCAATTTCATCGCACATGGTTTCGAATCGCCCCGTCTCTTCGACAAGAGTGCGAACCCGTTGACCGTGATTCGGTTCAAAGAGAAGTTGTGCGGCGGTGCGGAACGAGTTAAAACATGCCAAGGTTGCTTGGTAGAGTTCTGCTGCGTGTTCTGCCAGTTCAGGTACCGGTTCCATACGCCTCAGGGAAACAAATTTGAGTCCATGCATTGCATTATCAATAATATCATCACTCGAATTTAACAGCCGAGCGATATCTTCGCGCGCTTCCGGAAGAAGAAAATTTCCAAAAAGCGAGTTCTTGATCTGGCGCACTTGCACATCGGCGCGATTTTCCCACGCTTTGAGCACCGAAACAGAATCGATAAACGGGTCGCTGCACCCATTTTCATAAAACAGTTTTAGACCATTCCCAAACTCTTTTACACCGGAATCACAAAGCGTAAAAAGCCCATACAGATCTTCCACTAATGCTCTACTTTTTTTCCACAACATAGACAACTCCACACTCAATAAAATTCACTGTGTATAATAGAAACGTAACTACTCAGGTGGTTTCCTAATCTAAAGTTTGCTCCAGAACTCAT
>DYSA01000582.1 GCA_020726425.1 Fibrobacter succinogenes
GAACGATTCGAACGTCCAGTTGAACGATTCGAACGTCCAGTTGAACGATTCGAACCTCCATTACACTCATCGGTGGCCTAATAGCGGTAGAATTGTAGTTGGATAGAGTAGATTTGTTTTTTAATAACGAATATGTAGGTTTTGAATGGTGCATTAGAGAGATAAATGGATTTAAAGTGTCGTTAGAAATAGAATGTGAGAACAGTTTTGTATTTGAATATTGATAACATATATTACCCTGCTGATTTATTCCCTGTGACGCACAGTTTTTCTGCCTATTGTGGTAAGAAATCGCCTAGGGTATCCATTTAAATTAGTGCTGTTTTGCCTATGCTATCTAAAAACGAATATTTACTGTTCTCGTAATGAATTTGAGAACATACAGGTGAAAGGGATGGGATGAAATTACCTTTACTGCCAATTTTTTTGCTATTGATCTCCTGCGCTGGAACATCTCCTCGATACAGTGCCGAGAATAGCTCATTGCCGAGATCAGGACGTGAGAAAAATGAAAAGAAAAGTGATTCGGGAACGATTTCTGTGCGGAGAAGAGAGTTGCACGGTGAAGCTTCGTGGTACGGAGATCGCTTTAATGGACGAAAAACAGCATCTGGTGAATCATTTGACATGAATGCTTTCACCGCAGCTCACCGAACGATTCCTTTCAATACCATTGTCGAAGTAACCGATGACAATTCGGGGAAATCGGTAAAAGTGCGCATCAACGATCGAGGCCCTACTATTCACCGTCGGATAATTGATCTGTCTAAAGGCGCTGCTTCGAAGTTAGGCATTTTGGAAAAAGGTGTTGCTGATGTGCATATCACGGTTGTAAAAAATCCGTGATTGGTGAGTTTGTTTCTCAATCTGAGCTAATACCACTTTCAGTTGTTGAAACGGTATCTTTAAATAAAAAGCGTCAGACACTTTCGCATCTGACGCTTCCACCAATCAACAACACAGAGAATCGCGTGTTATTTGAAGAATTCTACAAGACCAGCTTGGTCAGCTTTCATCGCTTTGTCACCCTGATGCCAGTCTGCTGGACATACTTCACCGTTCTTTTCGAAAAACTGAAGTGCATCGACCATACGGATTGCTTCATCAATTGAACGGCCAAGGGGGAGATCGTTTACAACCTGATGACGAACGGTGAACTCAGGGTCGATGAGGAAAAGTCCGCGATATGCAACGCCAGCACCATCAACAAGAACATCGTAATCCTGAGAAATAGATTTGTTAATATCCGCAACAAGTGGATATTTAACGCCTTCGATACCACCCTGAGTTTTTGGTGTATTGAGCCAAGCCCAGTGGCTGAACTGTGAATCTACAGAAACACCAATTACTTCAACATTGCGCTTTTTAAACTCTTCGATTTTATCCTGGAACGCGTGAAGTTCTGTTGGACATACAAACGTAAAGTCAAGCGGGTAGAAGAACAAAACAATATGTTTGCCTTTGTACGAAGATAGTTTGAAATTTTCAACAATTTCTCCACCGTTGAGAACTGCTGCTGCGGTAAAGTCTGGAGCCTTTTTGCCTACAAGTACACTCATGAGATTCTCCTATAAAAATTAGTATCTATTGTCTTGCGACTCGTTTCTTGTTTTACAGAATACAAAGGTCGTGCCAAATATTCAATCTCTTTTTTTTATTTAAAAAAGTGGTAACTACTCAGGTGCCATTGTTAAAGCAGCAATGTTGTAGCCGTATGATATTTAGCCAACTCGTTCCAAGGCTCCAGCCTTGGAATGCTGACCGT
>DYSA01000063.1:0-6860 GCA_020726425.1 Fibrobacter succinogenes
CAATCAACAGACACAAAATTCAGTTTGGAAATCGGGGTTTTTATTGGAGACTCAATCAATAAACTTGGCATAAACAGTCGTAACAGGTTTCCAGACCTGTTACGCACAGCTTGAGGCTCCAGCCTCAAAGTCGTGATGCGAGGCTGGAGCCTCGAATGCTGCATTCCAAGCGAGGACGCTTGGAACGAGTGCTGGAACCAACTTCAGTTTAGGAAACCACCTGAGTAGTTACGTTGTATCTCTTACTCCTTGAATCGTTTTGTCGTTTTGTCACCCTCAGTGGATATCTTTTAAATATTTCCGGAGATAAAAATGAACAACGGATAAAAATACCACGCAACCGATCGTCACCACTGCCGCGTGAGCTGATACTCCATTTACGGCAAAACTAAGTGCCGCCGCTGCCGCTGGTGGATGTTCCATGTCTGCGGCGACCATACAAAATATCGAAAGTCCTACGGTTAAGGCATAGATGAGCGTTGCCACAAGTGGCGTTGTGTGAGGAATCAATAGTCCCAAGAATCCGCAAAGAAGAGCGATAAGATACCCTCCGATTACGTGGCGCGGTGAAGCTACCACGAGATGTGGCATGACGAACACCACAAATACTGAAGCACCCAGTGAAGCCACTAATGTAACTTCCTCCATGGATAGGACGATAAGAATCAGGAAGATACAAAATGTCGCGATACTACTCTGAGCGAGATATCTCACCCAATGGCGCTTGAATTCGGTGATTGAGTCCATGGGGCGTTTCTGGTGGTAGGCTTCGTGGATCATGGGCATGAATGGATTTATTACAATTTTTTTGCGACGAATATTTTTCACTAAAACACCCCTTTCTTAGATGAGATTTGCGGGAAAACAGTTAGCCGTTGTAGACTGTTCCACCTTGCTCTCTATAAAACAGAAATACATCGGCGGCTTGTTCCCGACAGAGTTCGGCGATCACTTCGATTCCCCGGTGGCGAAGTTTCTCTTTCCACTGATCCGCCTTGTCACCTTCGTCAAATCCCACCGATTCAGCATCTGCGCGATCTGCGCCGTAGACCAGTTTTTTTACTCCTGCCCAGGGAATCGCACCGGAACACATGGCGCACGGTTCGCAACTTGAGTAGAGTCCTACGTTTCCGATTGTGTTCAAGGTAAAACTTCCCGATCTCTCTTGAGCGTTTGCGAATGCGCAGATCTCCGCGTGAGCCACGCTGCAGGAGTCGGGAACCACGCGATTCACGGCCATTTCGATAAGTTCGCCGGAGTCGAGATCAAAAAGAGCCGCTCCAAAAGGGCCGCCAGTGCCATTTCCCACATTGAGTCGCGATAGTTCGATGGCGAAGAGAATCCGTTCTTCGTCGCTGTTCAGTCGGTCTGGTTTGGGAAGATTTTCAAGCCACTCCGGCATGGGAAATCGCGACATCACTGTTCTCCTGTTAGATTATTTGGAACGATTGCGCTCAATTGAGCGTTCCAGATCGCGGCGAGTTTGTTCATCGTAGCTTGATGCAGTGCGCGCATCTAACTCATTTTTAACCGCTTGCTGTTTTTCCGCATCTTCGGCAGCGCGGTCGTATCCATTGCCATACTGAGGAAACTGAGGAAGGTTGGTGGTAGTCGCCGCACATCCAAAAATCAATGTAACCGCGAAAAGTGAAATAATACGTTTCATAAAAACTCCTTTTTTTAAATGGTAAGACGTACTAAAATAGAAATATCTCTCAGTAAATGGGGAATGGAAATCGATAAATCATTATTGCTCGATTTTTAAGTGAGCAAATTATTGAAAATTTGTGGGAATCTTTGTGCTGAAAACTTGCAATCACGATCAGTTCGGTGTAGAATGTTTTTTACCAGCCAAGTGAGGATGCTATGAACCACCCATTAAAAATATGTTTAGTTGATGATAACCCTTCCATAACAGAGCTTCTGTCTGATCATTTTGAATTTTCTGGAATCGAGTGCGAATCAATTTCGTTCAATGATCCCGAAGAGGCGATGCACTATCTCGATGATCACCGCGAAATTGATGTGACGATTACCGATTTTCACATGGGAAAATGGACCGGATTCGATGTGATCGAACACACCCCGAAAGAGGGGTTGACGATTTTAATCTCCGGTCATATTACTGATGAAGAAAAAGGGCGACTCGATCCAGAGCGGGTCGTGTTTTTTGATAAACCATTTACCATGAGTCAAATCGATCAAGCAATTATGACGTGGTCACATCGCATGAGCGCATAAGGATCAAACGACAAAACGAATCAGGGATCCAGAGATAGAACGATTAAGGGATAAAAAGAACAGAATCTTTTTATCCCTTTTTTCGTATGGGTATTTTCATCTCTTACGCTTTTGATCTCGTTCAACTCAGTTTGAGAGCAACTCCATCGGCGAGATTGAGACCGGTTGGTGTCAGAGCGAGTCGCCCCTGTTCAACGATAACAATATTTTGGTTCTGAAGTTCTGCAATCGTTCGCGAACGTTCGCCGGCGAAAATTGATTCCCCGAATAGTTGTTCGTATCTGTCGATCGAGACTCCATCGGCGGTGCGAAGGGCGAGAAAGAGGTATTCATTGCGATACATCTCCGGTGAAATTTCCTCTTCGAATCCCCAAGGAAGTGCCCCATTTTCAACGGTGGAACAGTAGGTTTCCAGAGAATCAACATCCCCGAATCTTCGCGAGCCATCAAAAGAGTGAGCCGAAGGACCAATGCCAAGATAGGGTTTCATCTGCCAATAGATCTGATTGTGGAGACATTCGTGTCCCGGTTTTGCGTAATTGGAGACTTCGTACCGAGTGAATCCCGATTCCGTGAGGAGAGAGAGAACCGCTTCTTCGTAGTCAGCCAAAATTTCATCATCAGGAAAAAGCGCCGGCGGAAGATCCGCAAAGGGGGTGTCTTCGGCAATGGTGAGTTCGTAGGCGGAAATGTGAGTGACTATTGGAAAAGTAAGCAGGAGTTTTAGGGTTGCCACCACATCGGCGACCTTTTGCCCCGGAAGTCCGTAGATCGTATCGCAACTGATCCGGTTGAATCTTGTGAGGATAGGGTTAGAAAGAACGTCAATCACCCGTTTCGCGGAATGAATTCTTCCCGCCTTTTTCAGAATCGAATCATCGAGAGATTGTACGCCGAAGGAGAGACGGTTCACCCCAGAATCGAGCCATGCCTGTGCTTTCGCATCGGAGAATGATTCAGGATTCACTTCGATTGTCCATTCACAGTTTTGGGCGAGTTGAAATGTGCTGGTCACTTTCGAGGCGAGTCGTTTCCATTCGGAACTGGTCAGTATCGAAGGGGTTCCGCCACCTACAAAGATCGTGGTAATCGTTTTTGATGACAATTCGGGATGGAAATTTCGGTAGAGATCGATCTCCTGTTCAATGGCGTCGAGAAACTGATCTGTTCCGGCGCGTGTGGACTTGGAGTAGAAATCACAATAGCCACATTTCTGAGCGCAGAATGGGACGTGAATGTAGAGAGAAAATTGGTCGGAAGATATGAAAAGGGGCGACTGGGAAGTCGCCCCAAAGGAGTTATCACTCATTTTGAAACAGAGTCCGCCACCGTGGCCGATGAATCGGAAGAGGTTGAATCGATAGCAGTTGTATCAGTAGATATGGCTGTTGTGTCAACTTTTGCCACAGGGGTGTGCTTGGTTCCGTTGGTCATTCCGTCCCAGTTGCGGATCAGTTTGCCCAAGCGATTCCAGCGAATTTTCATCGGAAGTTTATAGAATGGAATCTCTTTATCAAGAGAGAAATAGATGATCGCCGCTTTCGCCTTGATGAAATTGCGATTGACAAATCCCCAATAGCGCGAGTCTGCCGAGTTATCGCGGTTGTCGCCCATCATGAAATAACTTTCCCATTTGGTCACATAGGTGGTCAGTTCTTTGCCATCCATGTAGAGTTTTTTCGTGAATACAATGTTTTCTGATCCACTTATATGCGTAAAAACTTTTGACCAGAGATCGAGATAGAACGCGTACTGAGACCAGTCACCCATATCGCTCAGTTGTTCAAATTGAGGCACCAGTTCGCGGAAAATAATCTGCGATCCATTGTTCAATCCCAAATATTGAATCAACTTGTTGTTTTGGTCTATATTGCTGAGAATCAGTGTTGAATCGGTATAGTCTGTTCCGTTAATAGACAAACGGAACTGTTCACTAATATTTTTGTACGGATTTTCTTGGTGAACCAGATGTTTGTAGAAAATGAATTCGCGAAGATCTGCGGAAGCGATGTTCAAGGTGTCGCCCTTTTTCGGAATGTAGAGCGGTGCAAAATCGGTAATTCCCGGAGCGAGATCGCCACCGCGAATCCACTGAGCATTCGGTGGCGGAACCTGTTCAACACCGTTGACAATCAAAGTTTTACCTACCGTCTGAACCGTATCTCCAGCGACAGCAACACATCGTTTAATGTAGTTCGCTCCACCTTTGCCAGGATATTTGAAAATTACCACATCGCCACGTTTCGGGTCGGTTACTCCGGGGAATTTCCAGTAGGTATCGACAATTTTGGGGATTCCGGGAACAATTGGTGCACCATACATAAATTTCAGGCCGAGAAGGAAATCGCCTACAAGAAGACTTTTTTCCATTGATCCGGTGGGAATCACAAACGCTTGAATGATATAAATGATGAAAATTAAAGCCGTTGCAAGTGCAGAACCCATTTCCTTGCCGAAATTGAGAATCCCATCTTTTTCACTACGCGGTGCAGGTTTTTTCTCTTCTGCCATTTGTTCCTCCGGATAATTCAACCGTTTTACGGCAGAGAAAATATGTTCCGATTCATCAGATAAGAGATTCTCTCTTCACGTTCAAGAGCATGAATCGTATATTGCGGTATAAACGTTCTTTTTGAGGTAGTATCATGAAATCCTTGGTAACTCTTTTTCTTTTTGCGTATATGAGCTTTTCTTCGCCAAATACGGTGTTTACACCGCAGATTAAAACTAATGAACTCCTGTCACTTCAGAGTTTTGGCGCGATTATCTTGGATAACGGAATTGCGGATCTGACGGTCAATCCTGATGGCGCTTCCGCAGTGTTGCAATCGGGGAAATTGTGGGTCAGTGGTATTGATGAAAAGGTCGAAGTTTTCTGTAATGAAGCGATTATGACTATCGATGGCGTGGCGTTGATCGAGGCGGATGATGAATCTTCTCGGGTGAGAGTGATTGATGGATTTGTACGAATTGTCGAAACTGGTGGATTTCCAGGGGAAACGGTATCAATAGGATATGAACGTAAGTTGTATCGCAATGGAAAGCACGCTCCTCGCAAACTCTACAGCGAAGATCTTCGCAGTGAATTTTGTGGATCGCACGCTCAAAATGAGTTGTTTGGTTGTGCCGGTGGCAACCGTGACCAAATCTTTTCAGCCACCGCTTCCGACGGGGAAGTTCCGGCGGTAACGATTGTAATTCATCCATTTACACAAGTATCATCGGAGTCATACGAATCGTTCCCCGAAATCATCCTCGCTCAGATTAAAAGAAAAGCCCCTTCTGCAGAAGTCCTTCTTTTGGATAAAGTTAGCTATCGTACTCAGTGGGAATACTCTTCGGACAAAGAAGGCAATTACATTGTTCTTGACTGGAGTGTCCCAAAGAGTTCTTCGGGGCAGAATCAAAGTGTTCTTGTTTCGTTCTACGATAGCAAAACGAGAAATCTCAGCAAACGCCCACTAAAAACATCAGCAACCGGTGGGAAAACTGAGTCAATGGATGCAATCGCCTCGGAAATCGCTCACCTTCTCGAGGAGTTTTTGAAAGGGAGATAGAGTTGATTCGGTCTATTTCCCCTTGGAAAAACCATCCGCCCCAGCGAGAATAAGCCCTGCCACCCGAACCGCTTCCTCTTCGATTTCGCCGGTGAAATCATTGGCGCATTTTTCCATAAAGAGCGATTCGTAGAAGTCCGGCGTCTTGTGCATTCCCTCTTCGATTGCGCTTTCCAACACCGACCTGATCGATTCACCTTTTTCGAAAGCGATCCGCGAACAGTTACCGAACCACGGCACGAACCGCGTGCGACTCGCCGCGTAGAGATCGAGAATCGTTCCCAAAATCTGTTCCGCTTCAACTTGTGAAATCGGCGAATACCAGAACGTGCCATCGCGGGTGATCAGCTTGACCGTCGATGGTTCCACGGCGCAGATAATCAGGTGATTCAGGTAGAGTTTCATCCACCGTTTGATCTTAATTCCGCCGGTTCCGTTCATGTTTCCCGCATCGACGGCGATCAATTCCGATCCGCCATTGTAGAGCGCGCTCGTTTCCAGATTGATTTTGATTCCACCGCGAACCGTTTCGTATTTGATCGTCGTCGGTTCGCTGGACTTGGCCGATTCAGGGATACGCGCCACGAGTCGGTCGATCTCGGTTCGGCTGGAAATCTTTGTCGATTCAAGTGCCGCTCCCGCCGGAAGGTCGCCACTAAAGTAGAGCGACTTGATTGCTGAATCGACCGCGCCGGTTTCGCCGAGAGACTCCCGAATCCCCGAGTCGCGAAGCTGGAACTGAACGAGATGATTCGCGTCGAACGGTTCGTCATCTTCGGCGGAAGATTCCACCGAAACGAATTTCATTCCAACAAGATTTTCAAACAGATCCTTGAGCGGTTCCGTGAGCCAACCGAGCAGGTTCTTCGTAGTAATCGATTCAATTTCAACAGAAAAGGATCGGGTAAAGAGCGATTCGCCGAACAGTTGTTCCGTGGCGATTTCCGGAAACCATCGCTTTTGATAGGTGAACAGTCGCGGGTCGCCGGATCGGTAGCGATTGGAAAACGGGTGAAGCGGATGGTTCGTCACGAGGTGCGACCCCGCCGGTTTGCCATCGAT
>DYSA01000063.1:6960-10030 GCA_020726425.1 Fibrobacter succinogenes
GGGAACAGATCGTAGTTCATGCCGATACAGCCGATGACCTTAAACGGAACCGACCGAAGTGGCAGCATTGAAGCGAACGAGATCGATCCGCGAAGGAATCCTGAACCGGCGTCGTCTTCGGCGAGAAGGTCTTTCAGCGCCGACCGGATCGTGCTGAATCCCACGGCAATTGGCACGCCATCGCGATCGATCACTTCGACCTGAAGTTTCAGATTTTCAATGGTTTGAATCAACTTGGGAAGAACCGTTCCCTTTGAATCCACCGCATCTTCGTGTTCGCCTTCGTCGTAGAGAAACAGTTTTCTGAACCACGACGCCAACAGGTCGCACCATTTCTGCACCGGCATCGAAGCGCGCGAAAAATCAGCCAGTTGCGCCACCGTGCGTTCAAACGCGGCGAGTTTTCCCAGAAGGTCGCCGTCGGATCCTTCAATTTCGGCGTAGGTCGGAACTGCGCAGTCGATCTCGCCGCCGGCGTATCCGCAAACCATGCGGTCGAGACCGGACCGCCAGCTAAAACGATCATCGCCGAACGATGCGCCGGATCGGTTGCGCCAGAAATCGCCATCGGTTCCCCAGCGAATCCCCGATTCGTTCACCCATTTGCGAATTTTTTCTTCTTCGCGAACGGAAAGTTCTTCCTCAATAATCCGCTGATAGCGAATGAACAGCGAAATCAGTTCCGAAGCGGGGAATCGCGTGTCGGGAAGTTTTAGCAGTTCCGCCACAAACTGAAGCTCCGTCTCTTTGGCGAGCGCTGACTGATCGGCGATGGTTCCGCGAAGTTTCGACCGATGCGAAAACTGCATGGTGATCAGCGGCGCGTAGGTTTCGATGTCCGGAGTGATTATCAGAATATCGCCCAAGGTGAGCGAATCGTCTTCATCGAAGCACGAAAGGAGCCAGTCGTAGAGCGATTCCAGTTCGCGGTGGCCGGTGTAACAGCGGTTTAGTGTGATCGATCCATCGTGATCAAACTCGACTGGTTCGTCGCGATCCATGTCGTTCCACGACAAAATATCCCGCTGAATCTCGCCCAAAATCGTCTCCGAATCGGACTCTTCAAACGCTTCGATTTCGTGAACCGCCACCGAAGAAACCGATTCGTAGAGCGTGTGGAAAAAGTCGCGTCCCGCTTCGCCGAGGTTGCGCAGAAGTCGGTTCCCCAGATTGAAATACTCGTGAGATTCGTCGTAGCGGGTGAGTCGTTTTTTCTGATAGGTGATCTGGCGATCCGTGAGCGTGTCGCCCCAGTAAAACTGCGACGGGTTGAGGACATAAAGATTAACCTCGCAGTGTTTTGAAAGAAGTTTGAACAGTTCCATGTAGCGCGCCGGAAGGATCGACATTCCAAACAAGTTCACCGTGTGAGCAGACTTTTTCCACCGTTCAAGCTTTTCCGAAGGCGCATCCGATTCCAGTTCACGGGCGAGATTGTTCAGAACAGTCACGGGATTTTCTCCGCGTTTGTCGTCGGGAATCGAGTTGTGATAGGTGGTGATCGCGTTCCAGAGAATCATCTGCCACGATTCGTGATTCGCGGTCTGACCGGTGAATTGCGGTTCACCCATGGGTGTGGTCGCCGGTTTTCCCCGTTCCCACGATCCGAGAATTTCCGGTCGGTAGAGCATGTAACTGTCAAAAAGTTCTGCGGTCTGACAGGCAAAACTGAACAGTTTTTGCCGCCGAAGACCATCTTCGCCACCGCCAAGGTACTCTTCGACCAGCGGATATTTGTGAGGATTCGAATCGATCTCGCGGAAAATGAACCATCGCATGTTTTCCGGTTCGAACACGGTGCGAAGTTCGCTGGATCCGGTGATCAGGGCGTTGAGTTTCAGGAGGAATTTCGCTGGACGAGTGAACTCAAATCCCGCAAACACGCCGTTGATTCGCGCGCACTGTTGAGTCAGCCACGTTTCCATCCCCGCAGTCTGAACAATAATGCTTTCGCGGCGAAGTGGATTTTTGCGATGCACATTGATCGATTCGGCAAACGTTTCCGCAAGCGTGATCAAACTATTGCTTTGGTACAAACGAAATTGTGGATTCATAGGAACCTTCCTGTTTAGCAGAAAGAATAAAATAGTTTGAGCGTCTTCAATACTGAAAGTTCCACGCCATAAAGGTGACTATCAAGAACTTATTTCCCATTTTCATACACTGTTCACTACTCGGGAAACCTTTCCCGCTAGAATTTTGGAGAGTCCGCAGATATGTAGCTCTGGTAACAAATATCGATTTAGACGTGGTGTTTCAATTGGTTCGATAGGAGATATTAGGGAATGGTATGTCGGTAGATTCGTGATCAGTTTGTTGGGATTTGTATTCAAAAAAATTGGAGGAAATATGAAATAAACAACGGCGAACCATTTTGATTCGCCGTTGTTTTTTTGCGTTGTTTGGTAGAGACGTTGCATGCAACGTCTCTACGGAAGAACCAGTTATCGTCGTTTTTCACGCTTGCGGAAAAATTTCACCAGCGGTTCGACGTAGCCTTCGTGAGTTGTCACTTGGCAGTAATCAACGCGATTCTTGGCGAACCAACTATCCCGTTTTTCACAGCGAACTTTCTCTTTGTTCGCGAACGCTTCACGGAACTTGCGGTTCCCCGTATCGATCATCACCGTATGCCCCGTTTCCTGATCGTAGAGTTCCATGAGTCCCACGTTCGGAAGTTCGCTTTCGCGCGGATCGTCGGTGGAAACGGCGATCAGATCGTGGCGGCGAGCGGTCACGGTCAAGAGCTGTTCGTAGCCGGAATCTCGGAAATCTGAAACCAAGAAAGTCACGGACTTCTTTTTCTGGATTCGGTTCAGATGCGCCAGTGCTCCGGCGATATCCGTTCCGCGTCCTTTCGGTTCGAAATAGAGAAGATCGCGGATCAGGTGAAGTACGTGATTTCTTCCTTTTTTAGGAGGAATGTACTTTTCAACCCGATCAGAAAAGAGCAACAGACCGACCTGATCGTTGTTGCGAATCGCCGAGAAAGCGAGAAGCGCACCGAGTTCGGCGGTCATTTCGCTCTTGGTCTGATTTCTCGTACCGAAATCTCCAGAACCGGAAACGT
>DYSA01000583.1 GCA_020726425.1 Fibrobacter succinogenes
GAAAAAGGGAACCTCAATTAGGAGGTTCCCTTTTGTATTCAGGCGAAGATATTGAATTAAGAGTGAAAGGGGGGGGGAGAGCTCTTTCATTCAAGCTTCGCCTTACTTGAACACTCTAAATATAGCTTATGTGAAAATATTCACTGCTAAAATTTGTGAAAACAATAACAACTATAGTGACCAACATCACTCTGATTCCAGCCTCAATTTTTGAATTTCTGAAAATTTGGATACCGCGACATCCGGCGTGGCACTGCCATCTCCAAAGCCACTCTGAATTCCAACAGACCTAACCCCTGCAGCACGAGCAGCTTTGATATCAGGCAAAGAATCTCCAATCATAACAGTCTCTGATTTCGAGATTGCAAAGAACTCCATTGCATGAAGGATACCCGCAGGATCTGGTTTTCTCAGCGGTAGTGTATCGCCACCTATGACCAGCCCAAAGAACTTATCTAACTCAAGTCTTTTCAGTATAATTCGAGTTGCTTCCTCCGGCTTATTGGTGAGTAATGCGATGCGAATTAGTGGATTTTCAGACAGATGAGTTAGAAATTCTCGAACACCTTCATAAATGATTGTTTGCTCCGAACAATGTTCGTTGTAATGAGTTATAAAATGATTAAACGCTTCATCTTTGCGATGTGAACTGTGATCAGGAAGAAGCTCTTCTATTAATCTAAGGGCACCGTTTCCAATTGCCTTGCGAACATCTTCTGTCGATTTCTCTTCAATTCCCATGGTTCGAAATGCATAATTTACCGATTGCTTAAGATCTTCCAAGGAATCGATTAAAGTTCCATCAAGATCAAAAATGAACAATTTTCCTTTTGACATAATACTACCTTTCATTTTACACGGGAAAATAGCTATTGACCTTCATTTCAACATAGTAAAATCAGTTAACAATCACATGTTTGTGAAATTATTCGCAGAGTTTATTCACCGAAAAAATGTTATAGTTCAAATCGTCATGAAATATTTGTTTGGTTGAACGAGATAACAGTTAAGCGGGTACTATTTTGTACCGATATTATAAAAAACAGCAAGAGGAAACTATGAAACGCATATATATACTCCTTCTCCTTTGTTTTCCACTATTTGCAATTACCCCACCTGTCGGTTTCAACGAAGTTCCGTGGGGATCTGCACCTGCAACGGTTCAAAGCCAAGCGAAACCCAAACCTTCGACGTGGACAACTGTTCCCGCCACCGGAATGCCCACTACACTACCTATTACCGCTTTTTCAAGTCAAGACTCCATAGCAGGATACAAGGCAACGACGACCTATTTTTTCTACCAGAACAAACTGTTTCAAGCGACGACCGTTTTCAATTTCGACGATTTAAAGAATTTCGATTTTAATTACAACGTATTTCTTTCAGTAGATCGCTACTATCAAGAAATACGCAAGCGTACTCTTACCTTTGTCGCAGATATTTATTCACTGTTAAATGCAAAATATGGTAAAAAGCAACCGCTCTTTATGCCGCTCGATCCAAGCCGAGTGCTCATGGACACCGACAATTACATCGGCCAAGAGAGATGGAATCTACGATACCATCCATCAGAGTACTACAAACGGATCATTGGAAGAGCCTATGCGCGGTGGACCTACCCCAAAACAGAGATCAATTTCGCAGTAAATATTTCTGCTTCGGACAAGCGATTTGATTACACTCTCAACTATGTTTCCACAGATCTTCGCAAACAGATTGAAAATGATGTAAAAACACAAAGAGGTTCTGGTCTATAAAACTA
>DYSA01000584.1 GCA_020726425.1 Fibrobacter succinogenes
TTAATCTATCCTCCAAAAAACAAAAAAAGGGGAACTGCCTACAAAACAGTTCCCCTTTTCAATTCTATCTAACTCAAATCACCAGTCAATCGGGAAATAATCCTTGAGGAACTTTCCGCACCAGTGAGTGCCCGTGTTGATCCCATCGATTAGCGGATCGAGAACGCGAGCGGCACCATCGACGATATCGAGTGGTGGCTGGAAATCGTGAAGATCCACCTTGATCTGCGACAACTGCGCCGGATCTTCGTCGGTCACCCATCCAGTATCAACCGCGTTCATGTAGATTCCGTGTTCCGCAAATTCGCTCGCCGAAGTGTGGGTCAACATATTGAGCGCCGCTTTCGCCATATTCGTGTGAGGATGGCGATCGCCTTTCTTGAACCGCATGAACTTGCCTTCCATGGCGGAAACATTCACGATATGTTTTTTGCCCGTGTTGTCTCGTTTCATCAGCGGAGCCAGCTTGTTACAAAGAACAAACGGCGCAATCGCGTTCACGAGCTGAATCTCGATCATCTCGGTAGTTTGGATTTCACCGAGTTTCAGACGCCAGCTGTTGGTTGTTCGAAGATCCACCTGCTGAAGATCCGCGTCAAGTTCACCTTTCGGGAAAACCGTTTCCGTGGAAAGCGAATTGTCGTAGGCGTAGGGAATCTGCGAGAGATTCGCCGATTCGCGAAGACCGATTCCCGGAGCATCGCCGTTCCATGAAACAGGAAGGTTGGTCTGAAGTCCGCTGTTCGGATTCGCCAACGCGGCCAGTTTTTCCGTGCAGTGAACATAGTTCGCCAAGAGGTTTTGCACATCCTGCGGGTAGCTCGAAATCGCCTTGTTTTCGTTTTCCATCAGGTGAGCGTAAAATCCTGAAGGGCGGCGAACGGTCTGAGCGGCGTTGTTGATCAGAATGTCGAGTCGATCAAAACTGTGTTCAATGTGCGCACAGAAAATTTCCACGCTTGGCGTATGGCGAAGGTCAAGTCCATAAATATGAAGGCGATCTTTCCAGATTCCAAAATCTTTCTCTTTGGCAAACCGAATCGCCGAGTCCGCCGGGAACCGAGTCGTAGCGATCACGGTAGCTCCAGAACGAAGCAGAATCAGCGTGGCGTGATATCCGATTTTCAGACGTGAACCGGTGATCAGTGCGACCTGTCCCGTGAGATCTGCGGTCTGGAACCGTTTGCGGTAGTTCAGGTCGCCGCAGGTCGGGCACATGGTGTCGTAAAAGTGGTGAAGTTTCACGTATTCCGCTTTACAAACGTAGCAGTTTCGAGGCGAATTGAGCAGACGAACTTCGTCGGTTTTCCGTTCAATCTGAAGCGGTGCTTCGAACACGGCGGAAGTGCGAGCCACGCGGATTCCTGTGGCGGCACGAGCTTTCTTTTCGGCAGTGACAATCGCGGTTCGTTCAGCTTTGCGTACCGCACGGTTCCGTTTTTTCTTTTCATGGCGATCCGGACGAGATAGCTGCCCGGCGGCCTTGATCAGTTCGATCTGAAGTTCCCGTGGAAGTCCGGTGAACTCGGTGGCGTTTTCGGAGAGATGGTTTAACAGTGAAATTGATTTGGCAATATCGTCGGCGGTAAAGGTCGCTGAATAGTCGGTTCCCACGGGTCATCCTTTGGCTGGTTTTCGGTGGGAATATACGTTTCTGTGTGATCAGTTTTGCGAAAACGAAAAGGGAAAATTACGAGACACTGTTTTGCGGTTCACCGTACTTGTTTTTGTTCTAAGAAAACAGAGTAACTACTCAG
>DYSA01000585.1 GCA_020726425.1 Fibrobacter succinogenes
ATCGAGCCGCTAATTTGCTTGGCTTGTATGCGACTTTTGCACCTACTGATTAAAACTTAATGTGCAGTTTATAAATCCATAATCTATCAATATACTGAAAACTCTGGAAAAGTGGTTTCATAAAGCAAGCTCCAGCACATCGGGCCAGTCGGCAGGTTTCAATCGCATTTTTTCTCGGAAACGTTCCACTTGTTGGTGAATGAGCAAATTCTTGAGACCCTCAAGGAAAAAGTGTCTTGAAATGATCCCCTTCCCACCACCGAGAGCACACAGCCATTCCATCCCTGGATTATGAGCCAGTTCTGGTTCAATTTCATAGAAATAACCACCAATGAAGAAGGCCAAGGCGATGATATTTTTGATGGATTCCCAATCTCGAACTTGAAGGTCTTCCCAACCGAGTGCATTTTTGACGAATTTGAAAACACCTTCGATTTTGGCTCGTTGTAGATAGATGCGGTAGACGCCCACCGCTTGTTGATCGTTCGTGATGGTGTAATTGGTGATCAGCAGCATCGGTTGGGGAAAAATCTCTTTACCTTTGCGAGTAAAAAGAGTAACCCGCACGACTGAATAAGATTTTCCTTCCAGTGTAATGGTTCCCCATGCGATGATGCGTTTGACCTGTTGGTAAACTTTGTTTCCCAGAATGACTTTGTCGAGAACCTCGCTGTGTGTGTTAGGCATCGTCACGTCTTTCAACTTGACCGCGACTTCTTTTTCATCTTCATTCACGGTCATTTCGTTTGAGTTGCGTGATATTTTCATCCGGATTACAAAAGAATCGTGAAGGTCATCTTCTATGAACTGGAAATAGGAAAAACCATCAAATTGCCGGTCTAAAACATGACAAACCTGGAGATTTTCATTCTCTTCTTTCAGCCCTTGACTTACTCTTTGCATTTGAGTACGCGTCACTTGCCGAAGATTGACCACTTCATCCCTTTCCAGTAATTCAACAATCGCTTTTTCTCGTTCGCTTAGATCGGATTCTGTGTTACTTTTTGCGGCTTTCTTTTGCTTTTTTCCCAGGTCATCTAGTTCTTTCTGACGGACATAGTACTCATCGTCTCCATTACTAAAGACGGTTATATCACTCAACTGCGTCTTTTTTCCATCCGAAGAAACACAAACTGTATTGAATGAACTGTAGCCATGAATCAATTTGCCTTCCAAATCTCGCACTATGCCTAAGTTCTCTAGCTTCTCTGAATAGCGTTTGCGAATATCACACGGATCATGCAGTGCATACACTACTTCACTGTTCCCCAGTTCTTTCGCCATTTCTTCTCGCAGCGCAGCGGAAATCTTTTCATCGTCCAGCACCGACTTCAATCGCCCATTGAACAAATCTCGCGTCCTTTCGAATTCTCGCTCGTCTGTAGAGATGGTCCAGAGTCGTGTTGTTTGGTTGGCAACCATTTTGCTAACAACGTTTTTGACTTTTCTTGCAATACGGACATCTTCGAATTTCTCTACTAACGGGTGTATGTATTCTGTCAGTTTTTTTTCATTTTACTATTTTGCACCATTCTTTCGTTTTTGACCAGTCTACCACTTTTCCAGAGTTTTCAGAACAACAGTAGAACAAGCTGTTAGAAAAGAAAATAAAATTAGGGCAACTTTCAAAGTATGTTTCATTTATACCTTCTTTTTATTAGTACCTATGAATGCAAGGGGCTGGCTAACGGATTGCGTTACCTGCGTGTGGGCGGGCGTGGATAATGCTTGGGAGCAGGAAAAACCC
>DYSA01000586.1 GCA_020726425.1 Fibrobacter succinogenes
CCAAATTAAGAAACTGCGTTGTTGTTATTGCCGATAGATTTTTTCCCAGTAGTAAGACTTGTTCTCAATGCGGAACAGTGAAACAAGATTTGACGTTAGCAGATAGAATTTTCAGTTGTGACTGTGGTTTAGTCATTGACCGAGATTTAAATGCTGCAATCAATCTAAATAACTATAGTTGTTAGATAGTTAGAGTCGCGACCAGAATCAGCGAGACTTTAAACGCACGGAAGAGTCACTTAAGACTTGAGTTATCAAGCGGTGATGTTGACGACGTGAATAACGTTTGGTTTTCTACAAACGCTTAACGACATTTTTAAACCGCTGTTCAGATGAAAATAGAAACAGCTTAATCTACATGGCTTAAAGATGTCAAATCGGTTCTATAGTAGGAATTACGCATTTTTCTCGTTCCCATGCTTCAGAGGCTGTAAAAGAACCTCATTTTTTGGATTTTCGACAACGTAAAATCAACAACTTACAAGTCAAAAGTTGCCAACTTTAGGAGTTCTTTTACAGCCTCTCCAGCGTGGGAACGAGGAATTGATACGAAACTGCATCACTCCCTCTACACTTTGACACAAGAGACCACTATGTATAAATTGGTATTACTGCGACACGGCGAAAGTATTTGGAATAAAGAAAATCGTTTTACAGGTTGGACAGATGTTGATTTATCAGAAAAAGGGCGGGAAGAAGCCAAGCAAGCCGGTGAATTGTTGAAAAAAGAAGGCTATCTTTTTGATGTTGCCTATACTTCGGTGCTCAAGCGCGCCATTCGGACATTATGGTCAGTGCTGGATGAAATGGATTTGATGTGGATTCCAGTGCATCGGGATTGGCGGCTGAATGAACGACATTACGGCGCGTTACAAGGGCTGAATAAAGCAGAAACCGCGCAACAGCATGGCGAAGAGCAGGTCAAAATTTGGCGCAGAAGTTATGATATTCCACCTCCGGTATTGGAAAAGTCCGATTCACGCTATCCCGGCAATGATCCGCGTTATCAACAATTGAGTGAGCAAGAATTACCTCTCACCGAAAGTCTCAAAGAAACAGTGGCGCGCGTGATGCCGGCATGGAATGAAACCATCGCTCCCACAATCAAATCTGGCAAGAAGGTTATCATTGCAGCACATGGCAACAGTTTGCGTGCCTTGGTCAAATATTTGGATGATATTTCGGAAAGCGATATTTTGGGCTTGAATATTCCCACCGGTATGCCCCTCGTTTATGAATTGGATGCGGAGTTAAAACCTATCAAGCGTTATTACTTGGGGGATGAAGAATCCGTGAAAAAGGCAATGGAAGCGGTGGCTAATCAGGGTAAGGTCAAGTAATAGAAGCACCATGAGAATTTGTAAGATGCGCGCACGCGTTGAAATCTTACAAATTCGACTGAACTATCGGTCGTCAAACCTTTGGATAGTAAGGAAGTGTGTGATGAAGATGAAATTAATTGTGATTTTAATCGGATGTTTTGGGATACTGTGGGGCAATGTCGCGCGGGCTGAATCCCCATCTCCACCAAGTCAGCCGCAAAATTTACCTACTTGGTATCAAGCCCCTGTGCCTGATGCCCCCATTCGGCGGCGGGAAGCGGGATTGGTGGAAGAAGATGGCGGGGGAGTTTCACGGGGCGTGGCTCGTGGCGTTGCCAGAGGAGTTTCACGGGGTGTCGCTCGTGGCGTTGCCAGAGGAGTTTCACGGGGTGTCGCTCGTGGAGTCGCAAGAGGTGTCGCGC
>DYSA01000587.1 GCA_020726425.1 Fibrobacter succinogenes
TCGCCGTGCCCCTACACAATTGATGTGCGATTTATTGAATACTTGCACAGCCTCTCCTCGCTGGGAATGCCGTTCTTGACGGCTCTGCCGTCTTTAGTGAGGCGGAGCCTCAAGCCTGAATTCCGAGGCAGG
The DNA here is from genome assembly GCA_020726425.1 of Fibrobacter succinogenes. Taxonomy (GTDB): domain Bacteria; phylum Fibrobacterota; class Chitinivibrionia; order Chitinivibrionales; family Chitinivibrionaceae; genus JAIFMU01. The sequence continues at coordinate 133 of DYSA01000587.1, forward strand.
CGCCTCGGAACGAGAACTCTGTACATTTATTTCACACCGGACATATTTGAAATTGAAATTAGCATTGTCGTGGAGAATGGATGGTTCGAATATCTGGTGAAACTCTATGATAACCGATAAAACAAAGGCTGTATCTCCAATGAGATACAGCCTTTTTATACGAATCGAAAACGGGAACTTATCGTTGCGTGTACTGTTTGAACAGCTCTGCAAAGAGGTGAGGAATTCGTTTCATGTTTTCAGGTGATTCGACATAGGCGATTCGCATCTGGAAATCACCAGGATTTTTATCACCCGATTGAATTGAGTAGAATCCTGCCATCGGCGCAACCAAAAGAGTAAATTCACCATCAGCCATTTGAACTTTTCCCTGAGTTGCACAGAATTTCACAAATTCGCTCGCATCAAACTCAGAAACGAGATTGCGCACATCGACAACCGAATAGATCGATGCATCAGGAGTTGAAACGATCAGCCCAGGAAGTTCTTCCTTGAGCGCATCGATCAGCACTTCGTGAATGCCACGATAGTAGTTTCTCTGTGTTTCAAACCACGCGTTGAGATCTGCTTTTGATTCGTGAGCCAACGCTCCGAACACATACTGATCGATAGCTCCAGAACAGAGTTCCGCCGTGTTTTCCGCAACCGCTTGTTCTGAAAAACGTTCGTTGTCGGTGATCAGTGCACCAATGCGAAGGCCGCAACCGTTCCACACTTTTGAAGCTGATTCAATACTGATTCGACGACCGCTAATTCCCGGAACTTCCGCTTCGGTGATTTTCCAGATAGAACTGGTCTGCTGAGCGGTAAAGTGAAGTTCGCGGTATGCTTCATCAGAAATGATCCACATATCATGTTCAACACAGAGTTTTGCCAGTTTGATCATGGTTTCGTGATCGTAGAAATGTCCGGTCGGATTGTCGTAGGGAATTACCACCAAAGCGTTCGGCTTGGTCTCTTTGATTTTCTGTTCGATAACATCCAGCGAAGGAAGTTCGAATGTACCGTTGTCTTTCAAATCCCGTGAAACCGAAACAGTGGCACGGCCAAGTCGGCGTGCAAATGAAGCGTAATTGGTGTACGCCGCATCAATCAGAAGAAGTGGCATATCTTCAGTTCCTGCATCGCCACACACTCCGAGAATTGCAAGTCCCATAGCTTGACTTCCGCCGGTAGTGATCTGGCAGTAGAGTCCTTCAGTGGAACAGTCACTGGCGCGAAGGATATTCATGTACGCTTCGTTTGTTTCTTCAAAACCGCGCGTCGTCGTATACCGCACAACACCATCTTTGAACGGACTTGCTGTTTCTCCGAGAGCAAGCATACGTTTGGTCATGGCGGGATGCATAGGAAGTGAAACGTTTCCGATTGCGGTGTTTATTGCCGTACAACTATCGGTACGTTTTGCAAATTCAATCTGAGCCATCCGAATTGCGGAGGGCGTAATAGCGTCAAAATGTTTTGAAAAAACTGGCACAAGCTCTCCCTGTTATAAAAAATCACGGAAATATAATCAATATTCAGGTGCTTTTGAAATGAGTATTTCAGATTTATATGATTGTAACTACTCAGGTGTTAGTGGGGGACAAAAACTCGCTTCAGCACTCGTTCC
>DYSA01000588.1 GCA_020726425.1 Fibrobacter succinogenes
ATTGATTGCGAGGCGATCATGAAAGAAGAACAGCGCTGGAAACGTCTCCGACAACTTGATAAACACCTTCGCAAAGGTGGATTACACAGCCAAACAGAATTTGCGCACCATTACGATGTCGATGTACGAACCATACACAACGATCTGCGATGGCTTGAAGAAAATGCAGGGCCAATAACGCCTGGTAAAAAGCTAAAGCAATATATCAACAAAGAGTGCTCATCACCATTTGAACTCACGGAAGAACAAACTATTGCGTATCTCATAGGGTACACATCGATACATCAATATGGCGGTTCTGCATTTGAGCAAGATGCCAAAGAACTCCACAATCTACTCCTTACAAAAATTGCAGACCCTGATATCCGTGATACACTGGATAGTATGAGTGATGCGGTAAAGCTCAGAAAAGGCCACATAACCGGTGATACTGAACGGTCGGCAATGCACACCTTGTTTACTGCATTTTTAAACAAACAGAAAGTGTTAGTGCAGCATACGAAACCAGGTGAAAACACCGTGGAGCGAGTTCTCCATCCCTACACATTTGTAAATGAAGCGGGGGAATGGTCAATTATCGCCTTTTGCGAGTTAAAAGAACAAATACAACGATTCAAAATCAATCGCTTAGAAGAGTTGAAGCTGGTCGACGACTGTTTTGTCAAAGATCCTGAGTTTGAAGCGAATGATTTTTTAAATAAAGGTTTTGATAACTATTGTGATGGAAAATCCCACAGATACCGCATACAGTTTGACCCCCAAACAACACCACACATCGCTTACACCACGAAACGCAACATTTTACACAATATCCTGATGGAAGCTGTGAAATAACCTTTGAATGTGAAGGAATGCTGGCTGTAAAACGATGGGTTATGCAGTATGGAAATGGTGCAACGGTACTTGAGCCGGTAGAGTTGTTGGAGTTTATACGGTTGGAAACAGAGGGAATGTATAAAAAATATTGCTGACCGGAAATGCAAATTTCCGGTTGTGGGGTTAATATTAAGAGAAAAGATAATTGTCACGCATAACCAAGGTTGATTGATGAGTATTTACAAATACTGGGGAAAAGCATCTGAAGATGCATATCATCTATTGGTATACCACTGTCTTGATGTGGCCGCGGTCGGGAAAGTTTGGTTGGAACAATCACCGGCTTTTTTGAAGCGGGCTGCGAAAGCATCGGGCTTAACGGAACAGGCTTTTGCGGAATTGTTTATCTTTTTTCTTGCGTTACATGATCTGGGGAAGTTTGATGTTGGCTTCCAGAATTTACGCAAAGATCTGTTGTGGGATTTGCAAGAGAAAAAAGGGGAGTATCCTTATTCACCTCGTCACGATCAGCGTGGGTTTGAGTTTTGGGAAGAGCATTTCTTTCAATATTTGCACAATAAGCTTTTTGCAGGAGTAAGTGAAATACCTCTCAAAGAGTACTTCGATGTTTTTGCGTTGGTTGCATTAGGGCATCACGGAACGCCACCAGATAAGAAGTCCTATCACGATAAAGTTTCACCAGTACTTTATGAGTATTGTGATGAACTTCTGAAGGTTTTTGTTTCAGAAGAATCTATCATCCAAATTCACACTCTTATGATGTCAAAAGTTGAACGCAGAAGTGCAATGTCAACACTGAAGTATTTCTCGTGGGAGTTGGCGGGATTGACGACACTCTGTGACTGGATAGCTTCGGGGGATGATTCGTTTACATACTGTCAGAACGAAATGCCACTGCCCGCCT
>DYSA01000589.1 GCA_020726425.1 Fibrobacter succinogenes
CGGGCACGTTCCCCGAGTCTTCGGGCACGTTCCCCGAGTCTTCGGGCACGTTCCCCGAGTCTTCGGGCACGTTCCCTGAGTCTTCGGGCACGTCGCCGGACTCTTCGAACAGATATAGAAAGGCGAGTAGACACATAATTGTCAGGGAAGACATGTTAATTCTAAAAGAAAAGTACTTGATCAGAACTGCGTTGATTGATTTCGCGTTAGGGACAGGAAGGGCGGCGAAGCCGGTGCGGTACTCCGCACGGAGCTTGCGAACCCCTGGAATGGCCCGACGGCGAAGCCGGAACGCCCAAAGGAAACGCAATTACATTGAATTGCATTTTAATAGTGAATATTACGTTCATTTTTGAAATCTGAACGGTGAAAACTTCCAAAGGATAAAATGATGATAAAATGTGAAAACTGCTCTTCGATCTATAAAAATGAGTTTGCTCAGGCCGATGAAAACTCGCCTTCAAACTTTAGCTGTCCTGTGTGTCGATCTCCTCTTCGGCAATCAGATCTAAACAAAACCGCTCACGGGGAACATCTTCTTCCCGATGGAAGTAACTACGACAAGTATGCCTATCCACGGCCACTGTTCACGGTGGATAATCTGATTCTTCGGTTCAATTTTGAATCACAACGAATCGAGCTTCTCTTGATCAAACGGAAATTTCCCCCTTTTGCGGGACGGTTCGCTCTCTGTGGTGGCTATGTGGATCTGAAAAACAACGAAGATATCGAAACCGCGGCGGCTCGTGAACTTTTGGAAGAGACAAATGTTCAAGGAATTGCGGTAACTCAACTCGGAGCGTTCTGCATGGAAGATCCCCGCGACTATACCGTCACGACTGCATTCTACGCACTACTGAACCCGGAACAGCTTGGTCGATTGGAGATTATCGCCAACGATGATGCTTCAGATTATCAGTGGCTCGGGATTGATGAAGTAGGGGAGTTAGCTTTTTCTCACACCAAAATTGTTAACGCTTTGATACAAAAAATTACTGAATATCCCATTGAAACTGCGGTTAAACTTCTGCGACCGCTTACAAATATGTCCGATGTTGTGGCTGTTCTCAATGAAATTCGTCGGTTAAAAGGAGTCGATAGCCGTCTGAAAATCGGGAATCACGTGAACACCTACCTTAAAGTTCGCGGCTATGAAGCGGTCGGTTCCGGAGAGTTGGAACCTTCAGAAAAACGAGGAAGACCGAAGCAGTTGTATCGTTTGATGCAATCGAGAGTTCACTAGCGATTCACGATTCCCCACCACTAATGTCTAGTGAAAATGAACATGAAATGAAAAAGGTCGGTTACTCTGTAGAGCAATCGACCTTTTGGTTTGTATGTATAAAATTTGTTCAACTATACATAAAAATCATTTCATCGGTTCACTGGATTCTGCCGGAAATTGAGATATTCCGCTTTCTGATTTATAAAATTTCAGAGTTGAAAATCCAATGAAAAGTAGTGTAAAAATGAGGACGGCAATTTTGATAAACTTCATAACCATTCACTCACCCTATTTATTGTAACAGAGCTAAAATAGTTGCTTGTTTCATAAAAAGGAAGTTGACAAAAGGGCAAGTGGCTATTTGCAAAAAACCTAAATGAGTGAGAACGCCATAGTAATAGAACCGTGTACTTTGTTCACATTTTTGTGTGATTTAAAAATCACAAGAATAAGTTTGGAAATTGTTTATTGCTCATAGATGAAAATCGATGGTGAATAGAA
>DYSA01000064.1 GCA_020726425.1 Fibrobacter succinogenes
CTGGAGCCTCGAACGCGGCATTCCAAGCGAGGACGCTTGGAACGAGTTCTGGAGCGAATTTTTGGTTTGGAAACCACCTGAGTAGTTACCATTGAACTGGCTATAAACAGATTTGTCAGAGATCAGCGGTATCGAATGGCGTCTCTTTTGAAATGCACACTTAGAGATAGAAATGGCCACTTCTGAGGGAAGTGGCCATGATAAAAATCATCCCGCGATCACTTAATCGTCGCGCCCGCCGAGAAGTCCCGCTCTCCACAAATAGTACAGAAGCGTCATCACAGAAGAGACAGCCGCCGCGAGGTAGGTCAAAAACGCCGCGTTGAGAACTGCACCAGCACCGGAAGCTTCGCGGTCGCCCACGATCCCCGCGCGAACCATCAGTTTTTTAGCACGAGCCGAAGCATCCCATTCCACCGGAAGTGTGACAATTGAAAAGAGAACCGCAAGGCTGAACATGCCAATTCCCAAAAGCACAAACATTTGGCTGTGAAGTAACATACCGGCAAGCATGACGATATACGAAAAATTAGAACCGATATTCACCATGGGAACCATAGCTGATCGCATGTTTAGCCAAATATAACCGTCAGCGTGCTGCATCGCGTGACCCGCTTCGTGGCAGGCAACACCGATCGCTGAGAGTGAATGGGAACCGTAGACATCCGGCGATAGGCGAAGAACTTTGTGGGATGGATCATAGTGATCGCTCAAGAATCCACCCACTTGTTCGATTGATACATCGTGAACTCCGGCGTTGTCCAGAAGCATCCGCGCTGCTTGAGCACCGGTGACGCGACTCGACGAAGCGATTTCGCTGTATTTGTTGAACGTAGATTTTGTTTTCCACGACGCAAATCCCGCGAGAATCAGTCCGGGAATAATAAATAGGAAATACATTGGATCAAAAAACATAGCCCGCTCCTTAGTTATCAGTTTTTTTCTTTCTGGGGAAATATATACGAAGATGAACGAGAAATGTGAAATGGAGAGTTAATCAATAGCGATTTTGGAAATACCGAGGATCGCGCGATTGGTGGAGAACTCCTGTAATAAGAATCGTTTCATCAACGGCGACATAGAGAATCGTATACGGATAATTGGACAACCTGAATTTTTGAGTAGCACCTTCACTTTTTGACCAGGCTTGGGGTGAAAATGCTATCAAGTCCAGTGAACAAAGAAATGCGTGATAAAATTTATCACCTAGTCCGGCCGATTGCGAGTCATAGTATGCCATAGCCATTTCCAGATCAGTGTGAACAATTGGAAGTAGTTCTATGTTCATGATTCGTATCTTGCTCTGAATTCAGCAAGAGAAACTGGTGTGACTTCACCACGCTGATATGCCGCATATCGACGTTCTGATTCTTCTACCATGAAATGTTCAATCGCTTCTGCACTATGAACACTGAACACTTCAAACCAATCACGCAGTTGATTGAGTTCATCGTGAGGTAGTTTTTTTATCGCTTCTTCAATTTCAAGTAATCCCATGATCGGTTCCTTTGAATAACTGAGTTCAACCAAATATAGCACAAATCAAAAAAGAGTGAACCGTTTAGTTCACTCTTTTTGAGTACAAATTGAAAATCCATTCGACTATCGAAACAGCTTTTTGATCGTTCGAAACAGTTCTGGAACTTCCGCTTTGTAGAGAACCTTTTTCCCCGCTGGCGGCAAGGGAAAACCGATTTCATAGGCGTGAAGTGCTACGCGAAGTGGAACTTCCAACTGTTTCTGAAGTTCCGCGTCTTTTTCGGGATTGCCGTAGCGCGAATCGCCGATCAGTGGATGGCCGATATGCGTCATGTGAGCGCGGATTTGGTGGGTTCTTCCGGTGAAAATTTTAACTTCCACCAGAGCTGCACCGTTGTACTGTTCGAGCACACGAAATTCCGAGTGTGAAGCTTTTCCATCTTTAGAAACCTGCATGGTCATGCCGCGACTTTCAGAAGAGTTTCGTTCCAACGCTTCGCGGATCGTGCCAGATCGTTCTTTGAAATAACCATAGCAAAGTGCTCGGTAAGTTTTGGATATCTTTCCGGTCTTGAACACATTGATCATCTGCTTGAGAAACGGTTCATTTTTTGAAAGAAGCAACACGCCGGAGGTTTCCGCATCGAGTCGGTGAACCAGTTGAGGAGTAAACGGCGGGGTCGCCTGTTTTCCGTAGTGATTCGCCAGATCAATCAGCGAAGTTCCTTTCGCGATTCCCTTGCCATCGTGAACTGCAATGCCCGAAGGTTTGTTCACCACCAGAAGGCTTTTGTCTTCATACAGAATTGTCAACGCCGATTTGGTTAGCGTGTCGGTTCGTTCTTCAACGCGCTTCGCCGAAACTTCTTTGAGAATCTTTTCATCGACATAAATAAGAATCGTACTGCCCGGTTCAGCCCGTTCGTTGCCGGTAACTTTTTTCTTGTCGAGTTTGACGTTTCCCTTGCGGAACAGTTTAAAAATCTCGCTCATCGATGCATAGGAGAGTCGTTCTTTGACATATTTATCAACCCGTTTCTCTTCAGTAACCACAATTTCAATCGGCACGAGCAGCTCGCTTTCTATGGCGAATAAAGAGAATGAGCGAAACTAAAAGAACACCCAGTGCATCAGCTGAAAAATCGTAGATCGAACAAGTGCGTCCTATAAATGGTTGATGCCATTCATCAAACGCTGCGTATATGAGGATAGTTCCCAGAACGGTAGCGAGAATCTTAAAACCGGCAAACTTGCGAAACGCAAGCGCTCGCCACAAGAGTGCGGTTAGTACTCCATAAATAAAGGTGTGAACCAGCTTATCCAAGCCGATGATTTCAACACCGGGAAGTTTATTGGTGGGAATAGTCGTTAGCGTGAACATCACTATCCACCAGAGAATCAGCAGTATATCCGAACTTTTCTGTTTCATTGGTACCATTTCTTACAATCAATGACCACGCGGGAGTCGCGGGAATCGGCGGTAAATATAAGAAATCGGGAATCACTTTCTGAAAGTTTATATTGCGCACGGATCTCTTCGGGTTTGAGTGGGAAATCTCGCCGGATTATTGCCGCCGAAGTTATCGCTTCCTTTTTGAGATATTTGCCAATCTCTTTTCGCTGCCACGGAAGAATCGTGTTCACTTCGAACTGTCTTCCCGGAAACTCCATAATTGGTTCAGATCCGCAGAGGAAAATTCCGTTTCTACTCCAGCGAGTAAGATTGAACTTTCTCCCGAGAGAATCAATTAGACCCGCTTTGATAATCGCCGGATCTGGTTCGAACAACCATGCGGGCTGATTTGCACAGATCGCCAGTGAACCTTCGCCGTCGTCTTCGACAATGGTGGTTTGATTCCCTAAAATCACCGCCCGAATCGGCTGAACGTTCACTCCCGATTCAACTGTGATCATAATTTCCCGAACTTCGCCGTCCAGAGAAATCACAACGATTCGCGAACAATCTTCAAACTGTTTGTAGATCATAGAAATATCAAAAGCAGGGGAGATCTTAATCGCAATGTTCGACGCTTTTTCTCTAAGGAGCTTCGCTTCGCCGATTACATCTGGCAGGCACTCTTCGAGAGAGATAAAACGCTTCCCCGATCCGTTTCTTCGCGCTGGATCGATAAACAACCAATCAAATTTTTCAGAGTGATTTTTAAGGAACACCATCGAATCGCCGTGATGAACTTCGATATTAGTTCTCTCGAACAGTTGGGCGTTGTGCCCGAACAGAATCGCCCGTGCCTCGTCGATTTCACAGAACGTGACTTTCTCAAACACCGTTGCCAGAGCGAGCGTATCCACGCCAAGTCCGCCGGTACAATCGCAGAGAGATTTACCACACATCAGCGAAGTGCGATAATCAGCCACTTCCTGAGGAGTACTCTGTTCGAGAACCGAAAGTTCCACCAAAGCTCCAACTTCGGCGTAACGCGGCTGTTTTGCTTGCAACTTCCCCCGACAACGAATCTGTTCCGCTGTGGCTCGTAACAAAATCGGATCGACTTTTCCGTGCAGTGCAAGGAGAAGTCGATCCGGTGATTCGCAAAGGTGATCGCGTAAAAAACGATCACCTTCAGGGGTACAAATTGCCAATGCTTCATCATGGGTCACAGTTTTGTGACCTCCGTTGCGTAGCCAAAGAGCGAAGCCAAATCGTTGATCTGCACTAATTCTTCATAGGTATCATCGCGCTTTTTGCCCGCTGCAATCCACTCGGGATAGACCGTTTCTGAAATCATTTTATAGAAAAGATAGAATCGATCCTGAAGCTGATAGAAACGGACGGGGATATCAAACTGTTTGACAACTTCGATTTTGTACCGAATGTAGTCCAGTCGATCAAGTGAATATCCCGATTCTACAAGCTGGTGAATATCCATTTTCAAGGCGCGGTCAATGAGTCTTGCGGAACGATCTTTGTTCAAGGTGATTCCGTAGTGAGCCGCCTTCGAACAGACATCTTCGAGAGACGTGGCCAGTTCTGAGAACGAACGAGCTTTCACCAACTGATTTATATGAATATCCCACTCTTTGTTCAAGAAGAACGAGACGGTTCCCGCGAGTCTTCCCGGAAGACCGTGGTTCAGTTCGGTAATCGCATCGAGTCGCGAACTGTTAATCCCCGCCCAACTGAGATAGTCGAGAAGGTTTTCAGTGGCGAACTCATCGATAAACTGCTCAGTAATATATTCGCGATAGCTCGAGAATACATCACCGAGGTCGAGTCGCGCAGTTGCACGTTCTTCGAGAAGTTCTTCGAAGGAGATTGATTCATCGGTGACCAGATTTTCCAAGGATGCCGGGAAAATCGCACACTGAATCTGATGACCGCGGTTGCTCACAATTGCCAGAATGTAGTTGCCCTGTTCTGTGGAAACTGAGTGCTTAACCGAAGCGCGAAACAGCATCCAGTCCCGATCTTTTAAGGCTCGGTTGGAGAATCTATCCAAAGAAATTTCGTATTCGTGAAGAACATAGTCTCTGGTTTCAGAGTAGATATAGCTGTTCACGGCGGCGGTGAACGCCGCTTTTTCGAGATGGTTCAACATGTGGAACACTTCGGTCTTGAGAATCGTCTCACCGGTGATTCCCGGAAGATTGCTTTCCGCGAGACCGGCGATTTGCGTGAATTTGCGAAGCACTTCATTGCTTTTCACGCCCTGCCATGTCAACTGCCACGCTCGAACCGCATAGCGATAGTTTTGAACCGTTTCGATTCCTGAAATATCGTTAAAGAACCACGCGCAGGAAGTGAATCCAAACAGCATGTATTTCTGTGCTTCCAAAAGCGAAACCAGAAAGGGAATAACGGATTCGGGAATTGTGCGGGTTGCTCTTTGTTTTAAAAATTCAGTTCCCGCTCCCTGATTGTCAAAGAACGGTTCGTAAAGATCTCTAATTTCCCACGGATGATCGAAATATTTGATCAGTTCACGAACATAGACTTGGTCGATTTCCGACTGAAGGTAGTTCATTCCTTCGCGAAGGGGGCCGCGCCATTTCTGATTCCACCCCGCACCGCCGCCGGTGTTACAACCACAGTCGCGAATCCATCGACCTGTTCCGTGAGCGCAACTCCATGCGGTTCCTTCGCCGTGAGAATTGCGCAGACGAACTTCCCGTTTCGGTGGATTGACCGAAAGATAGTAGGCAAGATTGACGACTTCGAGACCCATCTCCGCCGCTTTTTTTCGGAAGAAATAGGCGAGGCACATGTCTCCACTTTTTTTGTGATGCCCGAATGTTTCACCATCCGTTGCGATGAGCACCAGTTCGTTCTCATCTGAACCGGGAGTATAGCATCCGTTGATTCTTTCAGAAAGAAAATCGGCGTTGTCCAGAAGATTTTCAAAGGAGATTGCCCGAGAAAGAGGTTCATCAAAGAAGAACAGATCGAGATGACCTTCCTTTTTGTTTCCCTGTTCATCTTCGAGGTAGAGTCGGTAGGGGTGACGGGGATCAAATCCCGCGTGATCCGCATTGATCCATTCAGAACTGCCGTCCATGAACCGAAATGCTTGTGCCTGATTAGGCGATAAAACGGTAAAGGTGATTCCTTCTTCCACAAGGCACTCAGCGGTTTCCATGTTTATCGCGGTTTCGCCGAGCCACATTCCTTCGGGATCACGGCCAAAATGGCGTTTGAAAAAACTCTTCGCCCATCTGATTTGAGTAACTTTGTCACGTCGCGAAGCGTGAGGCATTATTACGTGATTGTACACCTGAGCAACCGCGCTTCCGTGGCCGTCGTAGCGAAGGCAACTTTGCTTGTCCGCATCGACGATACGTTTGTAGACAGCGGTGTGTTCTTGGTAGAGCCACCGAAACAGTGTGGGGCCAAAATTGAAACTCATGTAGCTGTAGTTGTTGCTTACTCCAGTGATTTTTCCATTGTTATCGAGCAAACGGGAAAATGCATTGGGACGATAGCACTCATCGAAAATGCGTTCGTTCCAGTTGTGGAACGGCGCTGCGGAAGGTTGGCGTTGAATGTCGCCAAGCCACGGTGATTCCCGTGGGGGCTGATAGAAATGTCCATGAATCACACAATATTTTTTACTGCCAGTCATATACCTGTCCTTCCGGTGTTGTAACGGTACTATTAATCAGTCGCGATTGAAGAAGGGCAACGCCCTCTTCTACAATGTCATAACGCCCTAATGAAGTCGGTGCGAAATATTCTTCAATTTCATTGCCGATTCGGATATAACAACGGTCGCCAATCGTTTTATAGCCCAATTGAATCTCAAGTGTACTCTCTTCATTATCCACAATGACATTGCGAATCCATCGTATACTCATAGTACCTCCTCAAAAAACTGAGTCAAGTATACCACCTATACCAACAGAAGTCAGTAACAAACGTTATACCCCCTCAAATATACCTTATTTCTCATTTCCGCCGACATTTGTTCAACATTGATCTCTCTGTTCTCAGATTTGCGTAAATTATTGAAAAAATTGAGTTCGAAAAGGTTGAAAAAAATTGTGAATTTATTCTGTGTTAGAAATATATCAGCTAGTTACGAATTGCTAAAGCTGTGTTGCTCCAAACAGATCACAGTAGTGGTTTTGCGTGTGCTATGGACATCACACTTTTTGGTGTGGGGGAGATACGGTCAATCGAAGTGTATAGAATTGGTGTTCTATTCTCTAAACCTTAGATTTTAAGCCAAATTTTGAGTATTTGAGATGGTTAAAAACTATTTTCCAAGAGGAAAATGACAATACATAAACAATAAATTTTCAGTTTGCCGATTTAAATTGTACAATCACCAAAATTTCTTTGGATCCGTTCAAAGAATGTTTCAACAATGTAAGAATTTATTACCACCATAAAAGGGGATTTTTTATGAAAAAACAAAACGGACTTTTAGGACTATTACTGTTAGGAGTGTCGTCGCTTTTTGCGCAACATCCCGCGGATCCGAATCCAGCATTGGCAAAATATGCACTGTTTGCAACTGATTCAATAGAGTTTGGTGGAAGTGCTCAAAAACCTATTGAGTTTCCTGATAGTGGCTTTATTGGAACAAACGATGTTTTTAACATGAAACTCTTGCCGTGGAATGCAACAAAAGTCATTTTTCACAGAAATCTCTTTGTTGGTGGATCTTTAATCAAACCAACATCTTCACCTTTCTTGTCAATCACAGTTGATGACAGTTGCCTTGTGTCTGACTTGAGTAAAGTGTCAGGTGGAACATTTAAAACCTTTGATGATAGAACATGGCAGAAAACGATGGTTCCACCAGTTGTGAAAACTGTTGATGTCGCTACTGACTGGTATAGTCGATGGCCTGCAGATAGTATTCCACTTGGTACAGACGATAAGTCTGGTGGTACAATTGAACCCGGCACATATAACCAAATTACAGTGACTGATACAACTATTTTTAAAGCGGGACTTTACAATATCAATAATCTGATATTAAGTAAAGATGCAACTTTAATGATTGAAAAAGATAAAGGTGAAACATGCCGGATTTTTGTAAGAAGTAAAATAGACTTCTTAAACAATGGAACTAACGGCGTCAAAATAATTACAAAGAAAAAGGGTGAAAACGCTATTGACTCAACTGATGTTGGTCGAGTGTTAATCTACACTACTGCGGAAAATATCGCTTTTAATGAAGCGTCAATGGTTGCATATGCACCTACTATTTGGGCTTCATTTATTGCTCCGAGAGCTAGAATCGAGATGCGAGATCTACCAACACTCCGTGGCCAGGTTTTTGCTCGCTCAATTTTTATTCGTGGGGATTTTAATGCTTCAACGGGTGATTTTGTTCCGTTTGTTACTACCAATGTAACAGTAACTCCTCCAAGTGTTTATGAAGATACACTTAATAAGTCTACGCTTGACTACTTACCTTTTGATGGAACTAATACTGTTAATGTATCTGTAAATATTGCAGATACATTTCCTAATTGGAAAAATGCAACTGTCCAGTATACGCTGTTAGATAAAACTGATGGTGCTCAGTATGGGACTGCAGAAAGAGTAGATTTTGATCAAACAATCAGTCCATTTGGTATCACAAATACTCTTAGTTTTTCTGATGGGAATAAATCACAAAGTTTTCCAATACGAATAATTGATGACTTTAACTATGAACCGACCGACAGTTTTACTGTTTTGGTGTTTGGTGCTAGCGATACCTCTCGCATAAAATTTCCTGCCAATCCATTTGACAAAATTGCACCTGTGGACACAATTGGTTTTAAAATAGCCATAGTCAATGATGACCCGAACAATCTTCCGCCAAGTGGTATTCAGAAAAACATGAATACGACAAAAGCGATTGAAACTCAGATGGTCGAAGGAACTGAACTTGGTAGTTTCAAACTGATTGACCAAGACAATGACCTAGGAATTTTTACCTTGGATTCTGTGAAAACAAGTAGCGGTAAAAAAATTAGTAATCTGGTATTTTCTGTTGATGATGTCGATATCGCAGGTGTTTCCGGTGGAACACTTAAGATTGGAAAATTTTTCAACGATAGTGTGAATTATGATATCCCAGAATACCAAATGCTTAAAGTGTTTATCCATGGAAAAGACCCGGTAAATACAAAAGTGATCGATGATTCACTATCAATTTCAATTTATCCTTGGAATGATATAAAAATCATCGATGGCGATGACAATTATACGCTCAATGAAGGAAACGATTCATTGTTAATTGTCCAGTTAAATTCGACAGATAGTGATCTTCAAATCCTCGAAAACAGAAGAACAATAATCAAATTTTCAGCGGTTCTTCCATTTACCGCGGGTTCAAAATCATTGAAAGGTGCAGATCTTTCTGTTTCTGGTGAGACAGTGCTGTATAAAGGTTCATCGATTCTTGCGACCGATGAATCGCTGACCGATGAGTTTTACTATATCGTGAAAGATTCGGCAGAGTATGGATATCAGACTGCTGTACTGTATGATACAGTAAAAGTGATGATTACTAGAACTCCGGTAAACGACATTCCCGTAACGATTGGCAATTCGGCAATTACTACAATTTTCGAAGGTGAAAAAGGTTCTGTTGATCTTGCAACATTACTGGGATCAAAAGAAGCTAACGATGCGTATACCTATGCAATAACTACCGCTGGTGGAAGTTCAACTGGCGCAGGAAAAGCAACGCTGACAGGATCTCTGCTTGAATATCAGCATACACTTACCACTGAATTGTTTACCGATGTTATTAAATACACGGTAAATGACGGTGTGTTTACCAGTGCCGAAGGTACACTTAGTGTAACAATCAAGCCGATAAACGATATCGCTCCTGTTGCAGGAAAATCAGTTTACCCTGTAAATGAAAATGGCGCAGTAACAGGAAATGCAATCAC
>DYSA01000590.1 GCA_020726425.1 Fibrobacter succinogenes
CTCGGATTTTAATCCGTGGAAACATGGTCGGATCAAATAAGCACTACAGCATTGGTGTCATGGCCCTCCCGAAACTATCTTACGCGGGTATATAAAAACTATTTCCAAAATGGTGGAAAACTATGGCTTCTTTTGCTGCTCTGCCCCTTTCTGGGCCAATGCTCGATAATCTTCGCGCTCTCGACTATAAATTCATGACCGATATTCAGGCCGCTTCGATCCCTCTGATTATCGATGGTTGGGATGTTCTGGCGGAAGCGAAAACCGGATCCGGCAAAACCGCGGCGTTCGGAATCGGACTCCTTCACAATATGGACTTGAGTCGCTATCGCGTGCAGTCACTCATTGTCTGCCCCACCCGCGAACTGGCGGTTCAGGTGACCGACGAACTGCGCCGACTGGCTCGGTTTCAGCACAATCTCAAACTGGTAACGGCGACCGGTGGCGTGCCTCAGTACAAGCAGGAACACTCGCTGAGCCATCAGGCGCACATTGTGGTGGGAACACCGGGCCGACTGCTCGCCCTTTTGGAAAAAGGTTCACTCTCGCTCAAAGAGGTGAAATCGGTGGTTCTTGACGAAGCAGACCGGATGCTCGAAATGGGATTTGTCGATCAGATTAAAGCGATTATGAAATTCGCTCCCGCAAAAAAACAGACACTCTTTTTCTCCGCTACGTTCCCGAAACAGGTGAAAGAGTTCGCTCTGTCGATTCTCAAGAATCCTCAGGAGGTGAAAGTTGAATCGCGCCACGACACCAGCGTGATCAAGCAGGAGTTTTTCTCTATTCACCCGAGTAAACGCGGGGCGGCGGTGGTGGAAATTCTCGCCAAATACAATCCCGAATCGACCATCGTGTTCTGTAACACCAAGGATGCCTGTCGGGCGGTGGAACAGTCGCTCAACAATCGCGGCGTTCACGCTCTGGCACTTCACGGGGATCTGGATCAGAAAGTTCGTGGCGAAGTGCTTGTCCGGTTTGCCAATAAATCGAGTCGCGTTCTCGTGGCAACGGATGTGGCAGCTCGCGGATTGGATATCGATGAACTCTCCTGTGTGATCAACTGCGATCTTCCCAAGGATGCGGAAACCTATGTACACCGCATCGGAAGAACGGGCCGAGCGGGTAAAGAGGGAATGGCGTTCTCACTGGTTCCGGAAGAGGACGAGTTCTTGGTTCACGACATCAGTCGCACTCAGAATACGGAGTTTTTCGTGAACGATCCTGAGTTTACTTACAGAGAGAACCACCCCGAACTGACCCCGCCGATGATCACGCTTTCGATCAACGGAGGTCGCAAGCAGAAAGTCTCTGCCGGCGATATTCTGGGAGCGTTAACTGCGGGAGGACGAGTTCCGGGGACAGCAATTGGCAAGATCGATCGTCAGGATTTTCTCACCTTTGTGGCAGTGGAACGAGCCTACGCCGAAGCGGCCTTTGAACGTCTCGAAAATGCTCCGATCAAGGGGATGAAATTTCTCGCGCGGTTCCACGACTGAATTCCAAGAGCTCAATCGCGAAACGGGTAGGTTCAAACGGGGTGATAGAAATATCGCCCCGTTTTCGCTTCCGGTTGATTACGTGGAACGTTTGTTCATGGTGATGCGGTTATATCTAAATCCAACCTGAAGCATGGTGAACTCGCTATTTTTCATGGTCATTGCAGAACTCTTTTCCATGTCGGTAATTCCCGTTGTGAAACCGGTTTCAACGATAATGGTGT
>DYSA01000005.1 GCA_020726425.1 Fibrobacter succinogenes
CCTTTGCCGCCAAACCTCTCGGAACCGGATGGGACACCGTTCTCGATTCCTGTTCCGGTGATCTGGACAAGGATGGCGTTCCCGAGAAGGTTCAGGTGGTGGAGTATCCCACTGATCAGGATTTGAATATTCCTGTAGAATTACAGATTTTCAAGAAGAAACCAAATGGCAAAGATTCGTTGTGGTTTGTTAGTCGAAGACCATTTTATGCATACTGTGAGGATGAAGCGGGAGAACCTCATGTCGAACAAATTAAAGTTGTAAATGGTACAATAGTTGTTCATTCACGCTTAAATATTGTCCATCATGGTGATGGTCCCAGTTTTGAAACTGCACGATACCGTTATCAAAATGGAGGGTTTAGCCTCATTGGTTTTACTTTTGAAATCAATGAAGGGTGTGGAATGGGAGAAAGGGATAAGTCTGGGCAAACGGTTGTTGACATTAATCTTTCCACCGGAAAAGGAATTCTTTCCTACAAATACGAGCAGTGCGATGAAGATTCACCCGTCAAACTCCCCACAAACAAATCAATCCCGTTCACTCTCGACCAGTGTTCCGCCACCAAAACCGTGAACGGCAAAGAACAGAAACTCACCACCGCCGACCTGAAAAACATCACCATGGCCAACCACAAATATGGCGAAATATCTCTGACCATCAAAGGCGAAAATATTTCATTTTAATGTCGCACGTGATGGTATCACTTTGCTGGATCGCATTATATAAAAGAGCTGAGAACAAACAAAAAGGAACTCCCATGAATCCCTGGACTACCATTCCCCTGAACGACTACGAATCGCACATGAACCTTCCCGAAATTGGCCAAGCTGAATTTCTTGCCGGAACCATGGTCGCTATGATTCAAACAATATCTCCGGAATCTGTTGCTGTGATTGGGTGTGCCGGTGGAAACGGATTTGATCAGATCAAGGAATGTGGGGTGGAGCATTTGATCGGGATCGATATAAATAACGATTTTTGCGATGTCGCATTTGATCGGTATGGCGAAACCTTTGATCATCTGGAAATCATGACCGCTGATTTTTGTGATGAATCGTGTCAGTTTGATCCGGTCGATTTTCTTTTCGCGGGACTTCTATTTGAATATGTGGATTGCGAAACGGCGATTAAACGGTGCAGTGAACAGGTCGTTTCCGGTGGCTATTTCGGAGCGGTGATACAACTTCACTGCGAAACCATGGCGGAAATTTCACCTTCGCCGTTTACTGAAACATTGGGGGTGCTCAGTTCAATAATGACTCTCGTGGATCCTCAGTTTTTCGAGCAGATTGCCTGTGACTATGGATTTACTGTGGTTTCTAATCAAACCGTTGAACTGATTTCAGGGAAATCGTTTCAGGTTTTTCTCTTTCAAAATCGGTAGGATTCGAGGATTATCGTTTCCACGAGATTGGTGCGAACGCGATAAAGACGGTATAGAGTTCCAGTCTTCCCAAAAGCATTGCCAGTGTACAGATCCATTTTCCTTCGAGAGGGATCCAATTGAAACTCTGCGTTGGACCAACTCCCGCCAATCCGGGGCCGATATTGCCGAGGGTTGCTGTTATCGCTGTGGCGGCAGTGGAAAAATCTTCCACAAAGAAACTCATGGCGAATACGAGAATACCGTAGGTCATGATAAAGAGAAGCAGAAATCCAACAATATTTGCAACCTGTTTTTCTTCCACTGGAACTTTCCCAATTTTGATCGATTGAACAATTTTAGGCTGAACCATACGCCGAACTTCGCGAATCATCGACTTGATGAGCACTTGGATGCGCAACATCTTGATTCCTCCCGCTGTCGAACCGGCACATCCGCCGACAAACATGAGAAATACGAGCATTGTTCGGAGGGCGTTGGGCCACATATCGTAATCGGCGGTCATAAATCCGGTGGTGGTGGTTATGGAGATCACTTGAAATGAACTGAATCGCAGTGCTGAGAAAAAGGAATCGAATTTTGAAGATTCGCCACTCACAACGGTTTGCAATTGATCCGATGGGATTGGGTATCCTCTGAAAATTTCACCTACTGCATCAGCGGGAAGTATCCCTTTGATCCAAAGTATTAGAGTAGAGAGAATGATTGCTCCGCCCAATACTTTTGAGTAGAAAAGGAACTCGCTGTTTTTGGTAAGCAGTGAGAAATTTCGTTTGAAAATCATCTGGTAATGAAGCAGGAAGTTCATTCCCGCAAGGAACATGAAAAATGTAATCACCCAATCGATATACGCTGAATTGTAGTAGCCAATACTTAAATTTTTAGTGGAAAATCCTCCAGTGGCTAATGTCCCAAAGGCATGGCAGACCGAATCGAAAAGGGGCATTCCACCAAACATGAGAAGTATCGTTTCCGCAAGGGTCAAAAGAGCGTATACGCCCCAGAGAATCTTGGCGGTTTGGCGAAGGTTCGGCCCCAATTTTTCTGCTGTTGGCCCGGGAACTTCACCGCGGAACATCTGGTATCCTGTAATTCCCGAAGCGGGGAAAATCGCGAGAACGAGCGTGACAATACCCATTCCACCGAGCCAGTGAGTCATGGATCGCCAGAATAGCAAGCTCTTCGGAAGTGCTTCGATGTCAGTGAGAATTGTCGATCCTGTGGTAGTGAATCCACTCATGACTTCGAAATAGCTGTTGGTAAAATGGTAGAACAGTTTGTACAGTGAAAAAGGTGAATGATCGGTCATGTTGAACCAGATCTGCAGCGGAATTGAACTAAAAAAAGCGAATATGATCCAGCCAAAGGTAACAATGGTAAATCCTTCGCGAATACCATTTCCCACTAACCGAGATGGTTTGCGAAGAATCAGGATTGTTCCGGCAAAAAAGGTGAGCGCGATGGCGATCACAAATCCCAAAAGCGCTGGTGATGCGATTGCTTCGGCTATAGATCGAGGGGAAGTTTCAATAATTGCGATTCCCAATGAGAGGAGCATGACGAGGCCGAGAACCTGAAGCAGTCGACCGATCGCATGAGTCACAAAAGAAAAATTCATGATTTATGCCCTGAACAGTTTTGAAATCGATTTAAGATCGTGGCTGTTGTAGAAGACGATAATGTCGTCATGTTCTTCGATGATAGTGATTCCCGAAACCATAATAAATTCGTTATTGCGAAGAATGCAAGCGATGATAAACTGGGACTGAGCTTTTTTACGGATTTCATGGATTGGACTTCCTGCAATACGACTTCCCGATTCAATATAGAAATGGCTCATGTCCATATCCGTTTTTGAATGGCGGAACACCGCATCGCGAGAGAATCCCGCAATATCGGAGAAAATCTGTTGGGTTGAAAGTTTCGTTGGCTGGATGATGTGGTCGATTCCGAGAGTTCGAAAAAGTTGTAGATGTTTCTCATAGTTGGTAACTGCAATTGCCTGTTCTGCACCTTCAGCCTTTGCTAAAAGAGCGGTCATGACATTCTCTTCACCATCTTCATCTACAGAGATAAAGAAGTTGGCCGTGTTCACGCCGGCATCAATGAGAGTCTCTTCCTGCCCCGGATCACCAAAGAAAATGTCCGTATTGTGAAGAGAATCAGCGCACATGCGGCAAAATTCTTCATCTTCAGAAATGAGGACGGTACGTTTCGCTCGCTTTTCAATCTCTTTTACCAGTGAAATTGTCATTGGTGATTCGCCGTTGATCACAACTTTTGCGATCTTGTCGCCACTGGTTTTGAATAGATCGTGGAATCGATTGATCGCGGATATTGGCATGAGAAGAAGGATTTCATCTCCCAGTTGAATGAGACTTTCGCCGTTGGGGATTATCGTGTTTCCATTCCGGGATATTACCAAAAGGAGAACGTGAGGATCACCCATGATTTTGGCGATTTCAGCAGCGGTGTGATTTACTAAGGCGCAGTTTAGGGTCACTTTGAACCCGCGAAGTGCAATGCCTGCTTTTCGGAAATTGATCACTTCGGTCTGTTCGGGAACATAGAGATATTCGAGAATTTGATTGATCGTGTCTGTTTCCGGTTCGATCGTATCGGTGACGCCGAGATCTTTGAGACCAAAAAATTCGTGAGAAAAGTTTGTCGATTTTAAACGAGCCACTCGATTGGGAACATTAAACCGTGAAGCGAGGTAGCAGCAGAGAATATTCGTTTCATCATTGGGGGTCACAGCAACGAGCATATCCGCATCGTCAATTCCCGCTTGAATTAACATGGCCGGATCGAGTCCCGATCCGTGGATTGCGAGAATATCGAGCTTGTTCGCCAGTTTTTGGCACTTCTCCTGACCGCTTTCTATGAGCGTTATTCGGTGGTTAAGTTGCTCTTTTTCTAGCTGTTGAGCAAGTGTTGAACCGACAACTCCGCCACCAACAATTATGATATTCACGTACCAGTCCTTTTTGACGTATGTCAGGCAAATATAGTTTCTGATTGTAGAATTGCGCCCAAAAACAGTGAATGAGAAACGAAGATGGTCAGTTGGCTTAGGTCAATTGAACAGATCTCTTTGAATTATGAAGAACCTGTTGTATTTTACCACGCGTTTATTATCGTGAGAGGAGCAGCAATGGATAAATATAAAAGTCAGTCATCTCGTTTAACTCGTGAAATGAAACACGAAATTGCCGGTTTTCGGAAATACATCTATCGAACATGCTCTGGTGTTGATGTGACGGGAATTGAACATTTTCACCATGGCGATGACAATAAAACTCTGGTAATAACATCGACTCATCGCAGTCATATCGACTACCTCATTCTCGGTGCAGAACTTGTATCTGATGGGATTTGCGGAATTCGCTTTGCTGCGGGTGACAATCTGACTCGTTTGCCAATTCTTGGATCTCGTTTTCGTCGCATGGGCGCATTTACCGTATTTCGTTCAAAAGCGACTCAGAGAAGCTACCTCTTTAAACTTGTTGAACAAGTCAAAAAACTCATTAAAAAAGGTGACCTTCTGATTGTATTTCCCGAAGGTGGGCGAAGCTATAACGGTCACATGCTCGACATAAAGGGCGGAATTGTTGGAGCTGCAGTTGTACTTCAACAGGAAAATCCAGAAGAGCAGGTTTGTTATCAACCAGTTGCAATCAGTTATGAAATTCCCGCTGAAGCACCGTTTCTCAAGTATGTTCTTGCGGGAAAGAAAATGCGCGATGAAGGCAAAAACAAACTCGAAAAACTGTTTGGCGAATTGATGTATTACGCTGGCGATATTGTTCCCTTTGTTCTTCGTGGAATTAAAGCTCGCTTTGGTTTGAGATATGGGAAAATTTACATCGATTTCGGAGCTCCGATTCCTCTCTCTGAACTCACCGATGTTCAAGGTCTCTATCGCGCAAAAGCACCCAATAGTTTCTTGGGGAATAGTGCCGCGATTAAGGAGTCTTCAGAGAAATTGAAAGCTGTGTTTGTGAGACTTCTGCGAATTCTTCCTCACAATATGGTCGCATATATCATTAAACAGAATGAAACACTTTCTGTGGAGACTCAGGTGAAAAAACTTGAAGCCCTTCGCGCAGAACTCGCCGAAATGGGAGCGACATTCAGTTCTGAAAAAACGGGAATTGAACTCTACCGTGAAGGTCTGGATTTCCTCCGCCGAAATAGTGTAGGAAAAGTTAGTAATGATAAAATTGAAATTATTCGCCGTGATATGCTTGAATATTTTGCCGCAACTACCGAAGACCGATTGGTAGAAGGCGCATAATGGATTTTCGCAATTACCTTATCAGCGATTCCGTCGTTGATCTCGATTATGACGATAAAGATGATGCACTTGAACAATTGGTGCGTCGTCTCTGTCGCAAGCTTAAAATTCGTGATCACACGGCGATTTTAGAAGATATGCTTCGACGCGAAGAAACCGCTTCGACCTTCATAGGATCAGGGGTTGCAATTCCTCAAGCTGATGCTACTATCGAAGAGGATTTCGCTGTTATCATTGGCCGAAGCGTCGAAGGTATTAGCTATGATGCTGCAAGAAATGCTAAAGTGAATATCGTCGCGCTCGTTGTTATCAATCCCGAACGAGTTGATGAGGATCGGCAGATAGAATTTCTCGCTCGACTCTCCACCTTTTTCAAAGATGTTATCGTGAACCGCCTTCTCATTGAAGAAGAGGTCGATTCAATTTCACAACTCCTTCAGAATAAGCCAACCGATGAAGAAGATGATGACGACGATGAAAAACTGAAAAAAGCGAAAAAAGAGCCGGTCATCTCTGCTGCCACCGCGCTCGCTCGCGATGTAAATGCAAAAGCTATTATGATTTTTACCGACACAAAAAATGACACCGAGTTTTTGAAATATATCAAAACTCGTCGTCAAGTGATTATTGTAACCAGCAATAAAAGTCGTTTTGAAGAAGATTTGAAATACGATATTATTCAGGCACCCTTCGTTCGTTCATCGAGAATTGGTCAAGTGAAAATCGGTATTCTTCTCGCTATGTCCAGAAATATGCTCACTCGTGATGACTCGGTGGTCTGCATTACGGGAAAATTTAATCACGACTCATTTGATACGCTGATTGCGATGGATATTGGCAAAGAGTTTGATTTCTTCTTCAGCCAAACACGATCGCTGCTGCCGCCAGATGTGAAACCGGAAATCCTTGAACGAGTACTCGGAATTGCTTCGGAAATAGGTATGGAAGGTCGTGAAGGCAAAGCGGTGGGGACAATGTTTGTTCTTGGAGACACGAATAGCGTTGCCGGTCATATCGCTCAGTTGATTATCAATCCATTCCGTGGCTACAGTGAATCGGAACGAAATATTCTCGATCCTGGTCTCGAAGAGACTATCAAAGAGTTCGCCAGTATTGATGGTGCTTTTGTGATCACTGGCGATGGTGTTGTTCTCTCAGCGGGAAGCTATCTTCGTCCAATTCTTTCTGATGATGTTGTTGCTCAACAACTTCCGAGCGGACTGGGGTCACGTCATGCCGCCGCCGCTGCAATTACTGCAGCAACTAACTCAATTGCAATTACCGTTTCAGAATCAACGGGGCAGGTAACACTTTTTAAAAGTGGTGCAATGGCTTTAACTCTTTCCAAGCAGATTGACAAATGAAATCATCGAAACGTTTTTCGTTGCCTAAGATTCCGAAAATTAAAAGTTTTTCCGACCTTCCCCGTGGATCCGCGAAGTTTCTAGCTTTGGGGGTTGTTGGTGTGGTTTTGTTGCACACAATCTTTGGACCAAAAGGATTAATTTCGTTAGGGATTCTCCTTCGGGAGTGTAAACAGTTGGAAACTGAAATTGCTCAAGAAAAAAGTAAAATCGATTCACTGACTATCGTTGTCGGTCGGTTACAAGGTGATGCTTCATATTTAGAGCGATCCGCGCGAGAGCTTCTCGGCGTAAGTTCCAGTGGCGAAACGGTTATTAAGTTTGTGGATCAACGGGAATGAATGAACGCAATTCTAAACTAGAACAAGTCAAAGAAGAAATTCGCATGCGTCTCGATATCGTTACGGTGGTGGAACGATATGTTGCGCTCAAGAGAGCTGGCACCAGCTATAAAGGACTCTGTCCGTTTCATAAAGAAAAATCTCCTTCATTTCATGTGAATCCTGATCGCAGTATTTTCCACTGCTTCGGTTGCGGCAAAGGCGGTGATGTATTTGCCTTTCTCATGGAAATTGAAGGTGTTTCATTCATGGAAGCCCTTAAACAGGCTGGTCGTGAAGTCGGTGTCGCTGTAGAATCGGCTCAAAATCGCAATCAAACGTATTCTGGACCGACACTTAATCGCGATGTTGCCTACGCCGCAAATGGCCACGCCATGAACTATTTCTACGAAGAGATGAAAAAATCGACCGAAGCGATTGAGTATTTCCGTTCTCGTGGACTCACCGGTGAAACTGTTCGTGAATTCAGACTCGGGTTTGCCCCAGATTCTTGGGATGGACTGATAAATTATCTTAACGTACAACGTATTTCTCCGCAAACTGCAGCGCTTGCAGGTTTGGCTGTTACATCATCAGGGGGATCTCGTCCCTATGACCGATTCCGCAAACGGGTGATCTATCCGATTCTCGATATGGCCGGTCGCCCCGTTGCTTTCGGAGGACGAACGATGGATCCCGAAGGGCAACCGAAATATCTCAACTCCCCTGAAACCGTGCTTTATCGCAAAAATCGCATATTTTATGGCCTTCACCAAGCTCGTACCGAAATCCGTGAAAAGGGCTCCGTGATTATCGTCGAAGGCTACATGGACATGCTCATGCTCTATCAAGCAGGCATACAAAATGCCATTGCTACGTGTGGAACGGCAATGACCGTAGAACACGGCCATCTCCTTAGAAGGATCACTGGATTGGTTTATCTTGTGTTCGACGGAGATAATGCGGGATATCAAGCGGCAGAACGAGCTGTTCAAAATCTTTTTCCGTTAGAAATCGATCTGCGCGTTGTGATTTTGCCTCTGGGTGAAGATCCTGATTCTATTATTAACTCTTTTGGGCCTGAGCGGTTTAATGAACTTCTCTCAGGTGCGGTGACTGGATTAGAATTTTATATCAGTCGACTGTCCGCGGACGGTGAATCGGAAACTCCTCAGGGGAAATCACGGATTGTTACTTCGCTCGCAACACTTCTTGGAGGTGTTCAGAATCAAGTTCTTGTAGCTCACTTTGGTCGAGAACTAGCCGCTCGATTTGGCGTTGAAGAGGTTCTTTTTCGACGGATGATTTCTCAAAAAAATGATTCAAATCGAGCTGGATTTGAGAGTGATCAGGGAAAACGGGAAAGAGATTTAGAGTCTCTGCTGAACTCAGAAGAAGGTTCACTTTTACACCTTCTTTTGACGAAACCGGATCAGCTTTTTCAGTGGAAAGAAAAAATTTCAATTGAATTGTTTTCCAATTCGTTGTTTAGAAACTTATATTCCCTTATTGTTAGTAAAGATGTAGACCATACTTCGCTGATAGATGAGATGGATGATCCAACAATGCGAGATCTTTTTTCACTGATGCTCATTCGTGAAAGTCTTGAAAGCAGCGAATCCATCGGACATAAGGTGCTGAAATTAGAGAAAAACATCATTGATCGTAAAATTGAACAAATTTCGCGCCAGCTATCAATGGCGACGCGGGCTGAAGATAAAATGCGACTGCTTTCAGAACAATCGCATCTGCTCAAAGCACAAAAGGGGAGAAGAAGTAACACATGACAGATTCAATTGTTAACCCAAAAAAAGTTAGACACCTTGAAAAACAGGCGAGACTTCAGGGATTTGTGTCGGAACTTGAAATCAGTGAAATCGCTGATTCACCAGAAGAGGCTCTTGCAATAACGGAATTGCTTGCTTCAAAAGGTGTAGAAATTAATCCATTTGTTCAGCGAAGTCGTCGACGTCGCCCTGATGAACACGAACATCCTTTCGTCGAAGAAATTCACGAACAGAAGAGAAACGATCCTGTTTGGAACTATCTCAATCAGGTTGGAAGTTTTCCGCTCCTCAGTCGTTCTCAAGAAATTGAGTATTCTCGTCAGATGGTTCTGGGGAAGAATAAACTTCTGGAGGGTGCGTATCGTTCTCCGCTTATTCAAGATTTCTTGTTTCGTCTTGCCGAAGAGTTGGAAAATGGCGTTTTGAATAGCGATGATGTCTTTGACATTGAACCTGATTCTGATGAAGCACAAGATGACTCTGAACTGTTCGAAGTATTTATGGATGGCATACAAAAAATTGCCGAAGTTCAAGATCAAATTGAAACTGAGCAAGAAACGCTTGAATCCGCAGATGCAGATCATCGACTTGCAATTGTTGAACAGATCCGCGAGTTAACAGATCAGCTTGTTGAACACGCATTTGAACTCAATATTAGCGAACGTCAGAAAAAAAGTATCATCGATAAATATCGCGAATGGCTCAATGGAAATTCGATGAACGGTGAACTTGAAAACTTTGAATCATGGGAAAAGATTTTTTCTGATGCGAAGGATTCTGTAATTGAATCAAACTATCGCCTTGTAATTTCTATTGCGAAAAAATACAAATTTACCGGTATGGAACTGATCGATGTGATCCAAGAAGGAAACCGCGGTTTGATGAAAGCGGTTGACCATTTTGATTATCGCAAAGGATATAAGTTCTCGACTTATGCCACGTGGTGGATCCGTCAGGCGATTACTCGAGCGATCAACGACAAGGGCAAAGCAATTCGCATTCCTGCAAATACCCGAGAACTGATGAATCGGGTAAATCGTTTCTCTCAACGATATGTGTTGGAGCATGGTTTCGAACCTCAGCCTCACGAAATTGCAGAATCGCTGAAACTTTCGGAACGTAAAGTTCAACAGGTTTTGAGTTATGCAATGGATCCGATTTCACTTGATCGTGAACTCAATGATGGTACCGATTCGACAATGGCCGATTTTGTTGCCGATTCAACGGCTGAAAATCCATCGAATAGTATCACTGTCAAAGGATTGCGTAACTCGTTAGACAAATTGCTCAATGGCCTTGCGACTAAAGAACGCCGAGTCATTATGATGCGCTATGGCTACGATGATGGACGCAAAAAAACCTTGAATGAAATTGGTGACATCTTTGGGATTTCTCGTGAACGAGTTCGCCAAATCGAAGTGCGTGCGTTGGCGAAATTGCGTCATCCTGGTCGTGGTGGTACGTTGGATGATTGGAGATTTGACCAAGGTGAACTTGACGATTTTTCTGATTTCGACAGTTCAATCGGTTAGAATATTTGATTTTGATTTTTACTTGCAACCCGTCTTTGGCGGGTTGCTTTTTTTAAGGAGTTTGTGTGGCACGGGATCGCGTTTTCTCTGACCTTCACCCGGAAATTGCAGAGTTTACTTTTAATCAAAATGTAGCATCAGTATTTGCAGATATGCTCAAGCGATCAGTTCCAGGATATGGAACTGTATTGGCACAGTTGTCCGTTTTTGCTCGAAAGTATGCACAAGAGGGAAGTACGATTTACGATCTTGGGTGTTCACTTGGAGCAGCGACCTTTGCAATGGCTTCCAACGTGGATCTTGAAAACTGCACGTTCAAATCCTATGACACCAGCGCACCAATGATTTCTCGGTTCCGTGAGTTGTTACAGGAAAATCCCGTTCGCTATCCTGTTGAAATTTATGAAGATGATATTACTGATATCACATTTGAAAATGCATCAATAACAGTTCTTAATTTGACGTTGCAGTTTATCGATCCCGATGAGCGGCTTGAACTATTAAAACGAATTTACACTGGAACTCGTTCGGGGGGGATTTTAATTCTCACTGAGAAAATTAGTGATACTACTGAAGATGGTGTAATGACGGATCTCTATTATGATTTTAAACGAGCAAACAGTTATAGTGAACTTGAAATAAGTAATAAGCGTACTGCACTTGAAAATGTGTTGATTACAGACACTGAAGAAATTCACGTTGAACGCCTTGAACAAGCAGGGTTTTCACGGACAATGCGTTGGTTCCAGACACTCAACTTTCGGGCATATATCTCATGGAAATAGGCTACTACGACGATCTCTATACATATCTTGAATCCACGGGGAAATTTCATGCATGGGCACAGGATTTGAAATCAATCGTGCCCGCACAATTTGATACTGATAAAGATGGAAATCTTCAGCGGTGGCTCGATGCTTTTGCACTTCTCCCGCCATCAAACTCTCTTCCACTAACGATTGATGATGGGCATGCTACTTTTGGCGATCAACACTCATTTACAATTTCACCTGATTCTACAAAAGAGTTGTTGAAGTCTTTCATGCCTTGGCGAAAAGGTCCATGGCAACTAGGTGGAGTAAAAATAAATACTGAGTGGCATTCTGATTGGAAGTGGGAGCGAGTCTCTCCACATCTCTCTTCACTAAAAGGTCGGCGGATTCTTGATGTAGGAAGTGGAAATGGGTATTACTGCTTCCGGATGATTCAAGAAGGTGCCGAATCGGCCATCGGAATTGATCCGGGAATGCTCGCAGTGGTACAATATTCCGTGATGAAACGGTATACTCCCACTCTTCCCGTTTGGGTACTTCCGCTAGGTGTTGAAGACATGCCTGCGACACTTTCTTTCGATACTGTTTTTTCTATGGGTGTGTTATATCATCGGAAATCACCAATTGACCATATTTATCAGCTTAAGGGACTATTGAGATCTGGTGGTGAGTTGGTTTTAGAAACTATGGTTGTGGAAGAGTCCTACGGTGATCTACTTGTTCCTGAAGATCGGTACCAGCAAATGCGAAATGTGTGGTTTATTCCTTCTGTTACGCAACTTGAACTGTGGATTCGCCGATGTGGGTTTAAGAATGTGCGATGTGTATGTGTTGAACCAACGACTATCGAAGAGCAGCGGAAAACAGAATGGATGCAGTTTGATTCTCTGGAAAGTTTTCTTGATCCTGAAGATCACAGTAAAACGATTGAAGGGTATCCCGCTCCTCGGCGTGCAGTTATCATTGCAGAAAAACCGTAACGGGGACTTTCCCGCTACGGTATGTTAGATTTCTGGATCATTCTTGTCAATTATTGTTGATATACCCATAGGGATATAGAGTAGGCACCGTCTGCTAAATCCTGTAATTAGAGGGATTAATCCAATTATCCCCCAAAAGTTTTTAAGTGCTATTCCAGTAAAAAGAATTCCAATTCCTATTATAATTCGAATGAGACTATCCACGGTTCCTACATTACATTTCATTGCTTCCTCCATTTTATTAAACCGAATTGAAAGTAATCATACCCACGAATGGAGCTGTTTGTAAAGAAGAATGTTCTCTTATTTTTATGGTTTTTGAATTGGTCTGAATTTTGTATGATTCTATAAAATCTGTATCGAAATTGTAGGCTGTTGATCTTGTGAATCTGTATGATTTGAAAGCTGATTCTACGAAGCGTAAAAACTATATTGTCTAAATAAACTTGTATGGAGGTGTGCATGGCTCATAGTAAAGAAAAAATAGTGATCATCGGTTCCGGACCTGCGGGATTTACTGCGGGGATTTATCTCGCTCGCGCAAATCTTAATCCTCTTCTTATTGAAGGGTTTATGGCTGGAGGAATGCCTGGCGGGCAGTTGATGACTACTGCGGAAGTTGAAAACTACCCAGGATTTGCGAATGGCATCGACGGTCAGAAACTCATGGGTGAAATGCGGCAACAGGCTGAAAATAGCGGTGTTCACATGAATATGGTCGATATTACTTCTGTTGATTTTTCTGCACGTCCTTTCAAAATGACCGATATGAATGGCGACACATACGAAGCTGATTCTGTGATTATTTGCACGGGGGCAAATGCGCGTCGTCTTGATATGGATTCGGAAAAACTGTTCTGGATGAAAGGTATATCTGCGTGTGCGGTATGCGATGGCGCTTTGCCGATTTTCAGAAATAAGCCACTTGCTGTTATTGGCGGCGGAGATACGGCCTTGGAAGAAGCTGAACACCTTACTAAATTTGGTTCAAAAGTGTATATAATCCATCGTCGTGATGAGTTTAGAGGATCAAAAATTCTTCAAAAACGAGTTATGGAACATGACAAAATTGAAATTCTGTGGAATAAAGTTCCGGAAGAGTTCTATGGTTCCAATGTTCTCGAGGGAATCAAGTTAAAAGACACGATCACCGGTGAACTGACAGACCTTACGGTAAGTGGTTGTTTCCAAGCAATTGGCCACCGTCCGAATACTGGATTCCTCGGTGATTCGGTAGCGCTTGATCAGACGGGTTACATCGTTACGGAAAATGGTGTTGAAACATCAATTCCCGGGGTTTTCGCAGCCGGAGATGTTCAAGATCCTCAGTGGAGACAGGCGATTATCGCTGCTGGTTCCGGTGCTCATGCGGCACTTGCTGCCGAGCGTTGGCTCAACGAGCAGGAATAAACAATATGGCTGAAATGAGAAGATTCTCTCCGGTTCGATTTGGTGATTTTCTTCTCATTTTCGCACTTCTTGGCTTGCTCTTTGTCGTGTTAAACTCACGCGAATCTACCAAATGTGGCGATGGCTACGAACTCTACCTTTCTGATTCTCTCGTATATAAAGACTCTTTTCATTCCGTTCTCTGCACTCTCAACGTCGCTCAGAATATTGTTGTTCTCGGCGTTACCGATTCTTCGGTTCAGTTTTTACAAAATAGTTGCACTGAAAAGATTTGTGTCCATGCAGAACCGATTTCTCGCACTGGCGAAGAGATCGTATGCGCCCCAAATCGCCTTGTGTTGAAAATTCCCGGTGAAAGGAAGTTCGATGCAGATATCATCGCCCGCTGAAGTGTATCGAAAGCTACTTCTGTTTACATTGGCGTTGTTGTTCGGTGCTCTGGAACTATTTATACCTCGTATGCCCCTTTTCCCATGGCTGAAACCGGGGTTTGCTAATATTATCACCATGATTTGGCTTATTCGTTATGGTTTTCGCGATGCCCTATTGTTCGGTTTTTTGCGGATTTGGATAACCTCATTTTTCTTTGGTTTTTCATTTTTTGCATTATTCCCTGCTGTCTTAGGACTACTGTTGTCAGTTAGTTTTATGAAAGGTATTGTTCGAATCAACGAATTGATTCCCATTTTTGGATATGTCGGATTGGGGATTACCGGTGCTTTTTTTCATAATGT
This sequence comes from Fibrobacter succinogenes, assembly GCA_020726425.1. Taxonomy (GTDB): domain Bacteria; phylum Fibrobacterota; class Chitinivibrionia; order Chitinivibrionales; family Chitinivibrionaceae; genus JAIFMU01. The sequence continues at coordinate 14,585 of DYSA01000005.1, forward strand.
GGGGCAGCTGTTTGCACTAAAATTTCTTGTTGGGGAAGCATCGTTGTTCAGCCTGCAGTTTCCGGTGATGATCGGCGCCGCTATTCTGACGGGGGCGCTGACGGGAATCCTTGCGTGGCGGTTTAGTCTTGTCGATTTGGGTGATGGGAACATTGTAAAAGACTCACTTACAATTCACTTTGTTAGCCTCCAAAAAAGAGTGCTGTCACTTTTGCTATTGCTCTGCATGGTTGCGGTTTTGTTTTTAGAGAATCCTTGGTATGTCGCGATTTTTATGTGCATGGCGGTGATTTCATCTGTGTGGGTAACGAAATCCATAAGAAGTGTCGTCATGTCGATTCGCCGATCTTGGTTTTTTGTTATCATGATATTTTTCGTAACCCGATGGGGAAGTGGTGAGTGGAGCACGGCATTTGTACAACTGTTTCGTCTGTTTGGCTGGATTTTCTGTACTGATCTTTTTAGAAAATTTGAAACCGACCGACTGTTTTTTGCTTTTCTCTATCGCTTGTTTCCCACTTTTGATACCACACTAGCCGCAGCACTTCTTACCGTTGAAGTATTTCCTGAACTCATGAAAAATGGAGCGATTAAAGCGGCAATCAATCCTGTCGTATTTATAAAAAATCCTTCGGACTATTTGCAATCTATGGTATCTATGAGCCACAACATTCTGGAAGAGGGTGGATGGGGAAAGAGAGTTGATAAAAATTAAAACGGCGAACCACGTGTGATTAGCCATTTTAGTCAAAAAGTCTCGTTGCCTACTTGCCAGTGAAAATACAATGACTTATTCGCATGGTACAGTGATCCTTGCGTGGTCATCGAGGATACATTGTGATTGATCCTTATGATTACCTCACTCTAGAAATAGATGGCATTCCATTGTGCGACAGGCATTTTCTGCAAGCTTATACCTCAAAATCATGTGTCGTTTTTGAGATAATCAATGTACCTTTTTTCTGTAAGAATTCATTGCGCGCCCTCGCTGAACTTTTCATCTGTAGAATTTCGGCGGGCTTTGGCTTTTTCTCGAACAATCTTAAAAAAAGATTGGATTAACTCCTTCGATTCTTCAGCCATGATTCCTCCAGTCACTTCAGGCCAGCGGCGATATGCCTTTTCTGCTACATCGCGATGTTGGCTGGTAACTAAAGCTCCAAAACGGTTGTCGCTTGCGCCGAAGACGATTCGTTTGACTCGGGATTGCAGCGATGCTCCGAGACACATCATGCAGGGCTCTAGAGTTACGTAGAGAGTACACTCGTGAAGACGCCAGCTTCCCGCTTCTTTTGCCGCCGCTCCAATTGCGATAACCTCAGCGTGAGCTGTGGCATCTTGCATCTTTTCGATCATGTTAAAACCGCGCCCGATAATTTTGTTTTCCAGCACAACTACTGCGCCGATAGGTACTTCTTCATTTGCAAAAGCATTGCCCGCTTCGCGCAGGGCTGCTTCCATGAAATACTCGTCTGGAAAAGGTTCAAGAAGGTTGTGGATCATCGTTTTATTCCTTGGTTGTTGTTTTATCGAGGACAAAATACACCGTATCTTGCTGTAAAGAAAAGTGTTCAAAAAAGAATAGTAAAATTGATAATAATTTTATGTTGCATAATGGTGGTCGGTTTTATATTCTGTGGGTGATTGTGGAGGATTTTGGGTGATTGTGGGGCTTTTTTGGTTGAAAGTGGAAAAAATCGATTTATTGGTAGCTTTGACTACTCGATAGATGCGAAAGGGCGTATAAATATGCCTGCCCGCTTTCGCAAAGCCCTCTCTGAAGATGCGGGCGAGACCTTTGTGGTTTGCTTTGCTCCCAATAAGCGCTTACGCGCGTATCCGCTAGATGAATGGCTTTTTCGAGAAAATCTTGAAAAAGAACGGGAAGAGCAGCGTCGTCGTGATGATGGTCGCAGTAATCCTACAGAATCAGAACTGAAATTGAAACGAATGCTCTATGAAACATTAAGTGAAACACAACTCGATGCTCAAGGGCGGTTTTCGCTTACTCCAAAGCAGATTAAGTTTGCCGGCTTAGAAAAGGCAGTCACCTTGGCTGGTTTTTCTGATGAACGATATATAGAAATTTTTGCGACAGAAAATCAGATGGAATTTGACAGTGAAGATTTTGACACTCTTTTTTACGGGAATTCTAAATGAGTAATTATCACGTTCCAGTGATGCTTCAAGAGTGCATGGATGGACTTAACATGCGTCCTGGTGCCGTGTTTGTCGACTGCACTATGGGTGGCGGCGGACATTTTCTTCACATGGCATCACTAGTTGGGGCGACGGGGACGGTAATCGGAGTTGATCGAGACGCCGATGCTATTGCCGAAGTGACCGCAAAATCTTCGGGATTCGATGCGCGGGTGATTATCGAGCGCACGCCATTTTCTGGATTTCCTGAAGTTTTGAAAAAGTATGAAATTTCGGGGATTGATGGCGTTCTTATGGATCTTGGTGTTTCTTCACACCAGTTTGATGAAGGTTCGAGAGGATTTAGCTATCGTGCTGACTCACACCTTGATATGCGTATGGATACTCGGAATCCTCTCACTGCAGAAATCATTATTAACGAATATTCTGAAGAGCAAATCACGGAAATACTTCGCGATTATGGTGAAGTGCAAAATCCTCGTCGCATGGCGAAGCTACTCGTTGATACCCGTTCGCATAAGTCAATTCGCACGACCGGTGAACTTGTGGCGGTTCTTAATGAAGAGTATGGGTTTCTAAAAAATGGAGTATTATCGAAAGTATTCCAAGGGTTTCGCATTGCGGTTAATGGCGAACTGGACGAGTTGAAAAGTGCTCTTGAATCTTCGGTTGAGTGGATGAATCCCGGTGGACGACTGGTAGTTATGTCGTATCATTCGCTAGAAGACCGCATTGTTAAACAGTTTATCCGTGAAAAAACGGTCGACTGCATTTGTCCTCCTCATTTTCCTCAGTGTCGTTGCGATACAAAGCAAACACTCAAGCTTGTATCTCGCAAGCCGATTGAAGCAACTGCTCGGGAAATTGAACAAAATGTTCGCGCTCGATCTGCAAAACTTCGCGTTGCCGAGAGATTATGAAAAAAGGATTAGTAATTTTTCTGAAAATTGGAAAGGGTGCCGCTGTTATTGCAGGTATCCTTTTTCTCGTTTTTTCTCCATTCTTTTTAATCATTAAAAAAGAGAAAATGGTTCGCGAGTTATCTCAAAAAAGAGAGAAACTCAATGGCGAAATTTTGCGTATGAAAAGTGAAACTGCATCGCTTGAGCTGAAGATAGGACAACTTTCTTCAGCAGAACGGCTTGAAACATACGCACGGGAGCAGCTAGCACTTGCGCCTGCTGATCCACAACGAGTAATTGTAGTTCAAAGAAGTAAAGATGGTGCGATCATCGTTGAAAAAAATCCAGAGGAAAACTTTCTCTATAAATTGATGGGGAAACAGTGAAACTGTACGTTGGACGAGCTCGAATGGTGTTAATTGTTCTCGTTCTGCTTTTTGCAGTTCTTGAAATTCGATTGTTCTTCGTCCAAGTTGTTCACGGGAAACACTATTCAGAACTCGTTGAAAGACAAACAAAACGCAGAGAAATTCTCGAGCCGTTACGCGGCATGATTTATGACCGTGAAGGAAGAATCCTTGCTCGTGCTGTTCATCGCAAAGCTGAAATCACCGTTGTCGAAGATAGTTCAACCCTAAAAGTGAATCGCATTTATCCGTATGGCGAAAGTGCGGCTCAACTACTCGGAATGGTTGGTGCTGACGGTGTTGGTCTGGCGGGGATTGAGTTCAGTTGTGATTCATTCCTCAAGGGTGAACCGGGATGGACAGTTAAGAGAATTGATGGGAAAAAAAATTGCTACGGTGCAGTTCACGCTGAAGGCGAACCGGCGATTGATGGTTCGAATGTGTACCTGACTATCGATATCGAAGTTCAGAAAATACTAGAAGCGGCGCTGGAAAAAGCACTTCTCGATAACAAAGCAAAAAATGCCATGGGCGTTGTCATGGATCCGTCAAATGGAGAGATAATCGCAATGGCATCTTCTCCAGGATATAACGCTAATTACTGGTGGAAGTCACCGGGGGAGCAACGTCGAAACCGTGTTTCTGGTTATAATTATGAGCCTGGTTCGACGATGAAAGTTCTCACCCTTGCTTCCGCATTAAACGAAAAGTTGTACAAGTCCACTGATTCGATCGATGGAAATGGTGGAAAACTAGAAGTTTACAAGCAGACAATTCGCGATCATACTCCTCGAGGAATGATGTCGTTAAGTGAAGCTCTTTGGTATTCAAGTAATGTCGGATTTGCGAAAGTTGCTGATTCCTTGGGGAAAATGAGAATGTACCGCTACTGTCGTGATTATGGATTTGGCACTTCGACGGGCATCCAACTCGGGGGCGAAGAAAAGGGTGCGCTGAATCCATTAGGGCAGTGGTCTGGTCGAACAGCACTGACCATTGGGTTTGGTCACGAGATAAATGCTACACTTTTGCAGATGGCAACGGCCTATAGTGCTATCGCAAATGGTGGATATTTATTGAAACCACAGATCGTAAGACGCTATAGTCGCGACAATGGAAAACTTGTTGAAGTTTCGCATAAAGAGGTTATTCGATCAGTTGTTTCACCGGATGTGGCGCTTGAAGTTCGCCGGATGATGGAAGGCGTTTTAACTCATGGAACTGGTAAACGGGGACGGGTCGAGACAATTCCCATTGCCGGTAAAACGGGAACAAGTATGAAAATTGATCCTGCTACCGGACGCTATTCTGGGTCTAAGCAGTGGGCATCATTTATCGCTATGGCTCCGATCGAAAAACCGGCAATTGTTGTCGCTGTAGTTGTCGATGAACCACAAAATGCCGCCGCTTCGAATGGTGGAGATGCCGCAGCTCCGGCAGTGGCAGAAGTGCTTCGGAAAATTGTGTCAACTCCGAATCTTTCAATCGGCGAAGGAATCGTAACACCGAAAAATGAGATTGATTCGACTTCAGCGGTGAAAATTAAAATTGCCAAATACCCTTCCGTTTTGGGAACTACTCGTCGTGAAGCCGTTAGAATCTGCAAAGGCGTTGAAATTCCTTATGAGTTCGTTGGCGATGGAGAATTTGTAACTCACCAAAGTCCCGATGCGGGAACTGAAGTGATTGAAAAAACGCCAATTCTTCTCTACACCGATAAACTCATTGGCAAAGGGGTGAATGAAAAAAATGCTGTTATGCCTAATTGTGTTGGAAGAACTATGAAAGATGCAATTAATGCATTGAGTATTAAAGGATTAAAACCTTCGTTTGTTGGCTATGGGAAAGTGACCCGCCAGCAGCCTTCCGCGGGAAGAGTAATAGCTACTGCGGAACCGTGCACACTCTATTGTGATGAAAAGGATGCACTATGAAAATCAGTGAATTAATTAGTGGATATCGTTGTGAAATGTTTGGAGATAGTGACTGTGAAGTCTCTTCAATCACCTATGATTCACGTGCCGTAACGGCGGGAACGGTATTCGCTGCGGTTCAGGGATTTGCAACTGATGGTCACCGATTTATCGATTCGGCAATTGCTCACGGCGCTGTGGCTGTAATGTCGGAGAAATCACCAGAACGAACTGATATATCATGGATTAAAGTGGATTCTATACGCGCTTCCTTAGCTGATCTTTCTGCACGGCTCTATAACGTTGATCCTTTGTCACTTCGATGGATTGGGGTAACGGGTACGAATGGGAAAACTACTGTGGTGACCTTACTCGATCAGATTATGGCGGAACAATTTGGGCGCGCTGTATGTTGGCAGTTCGGCACAATTGGCAATCGTCTGGGATTGAAATTCGAAGAAGCATCACGAACCACCCCGGAAGCAGTTGATCTCTTGAGAATGATCGGCACAGCTGATCATAAGCCTACGTTAATCTCTATGGAAGTCTCTTCGCATGCGCTTGAACTTGAACGGGTTCGTGGTTTTTGCTATGATGTGGCAATTTTTACGAATCTTACACAAGATCATCTTGATTTTCATGGTGATATGGAAAACTATTATCTCGCTAAGAAAAAACTGTTTACTGATCATCTCAAGGCTGATGGTTCTGCGATAATAAATATCGATGATGCTTATGGAAAACGTCTTGCGTCTGAACTTAACGATGATCGTGTGATTACTGTTGGGCGAGATAGCGACGCGTTTTTCCATATAACAACAAGCCACTGTTCGTGGGATAAAACTTTTTTACGAGTCACTTTTGGCGAAAATCGCTATGTCTTTGAATCGAAATTAGTGGGCCATTTTAACGTGGCTAATATGGCTGTCGTGGCAGCAGCTTCGATCGCAATTGGTGTTCCTTACGAAACGATTGATACTGTTTTTAAACAGATCGAACCGGTTAATGGACGCATGGATCGTGTAAAACTAGATGCACCCTTTGCAGTGGTGATCGATTACGCTCATACTCCTGATGCGATCAAGAACACTCTGTTCACCGCAAAAAAATTGACATCGGGACGGGTGATCTGTGTGTTTGGTGCTGGTGGAGATCGGGATAAAACAAAACGCCCAATTATGGGAGAACTTGCTGCAAAAAATTCCGATTATGTCATTGTGACAAGCGACAATCCTCGCTCTGAGAATCCTTCTGATATTATCGCTGATATTATCGATGGTATTCCTACTGATTTCCCGATTCGAGTTATTGAAAATCGTCGTGAAGCGATTATCGCTGCGCTCAAGTTTGCGCGGGAAGGCGACTCAATTATTGTCGCAGGGAAAGGCCATGAAACGTACCAGGAAGTAAATGGCGTAAAAGAACATTTTGATGATCGGGAAGTGGTCATTGAAGAGTGGACAAAAATGCAGGAGATAAAATGAAACATACATGTACGACTGAAAATCGCAAGCCAATTACTAAAACGGTGGGAATGCTTGCAGAACTGTTTGGTTCTAAAATCAAATTTTCCAAAGAGTTTGCCGATCAATTGGTCAATTTAATTTGGATGGATTCGCGCAAGATTGAATCCGGTGATCTCTTTGTTGCCTTGAAAGGTGATCTTGTAGACGGTCACGATTTCGTGGAAATCGCATTGAATGCCGGTGCTGTGGCTGCACTTGTTGAAGAAACAGCTATGGATCGATACACTTCGGAAATTCAAGCGAAACTTATTCCCGTTAAAGACCCACTTGAAGCGCTTCAGAATGGTGCACGAGAATATCGTCGTCTGCTCAATATTCCCTTTGTTGCAATTACTGGATCAAATGGAAAAACAACCAGTTCCAATTTTATGAAAGAGATTCTTTCGGTTGGATTTACTGTGGGAACAACTCATGGCAATTTCAACAATCACATTGGTTTGCCTCTTTCCATTTTCAGAATGAACGGAATGGAAGACATTGCGGTAATTGAAATGGGTGCAAATCACGTCGGTGAAATCGGAGAACTTTGTGCAATTGCCGAACCGGACATGGGGGTGATTACCAATATCGGCTATGCTCATGTTGGTGAATTCGGCGGTGTTGAAAACACTGCAGCCGCGAAGTTTCAGTTAGCCGAAGCTATCCAGAAAATCGACGGACTGCTTTTCTTGAACGGCGATGATCGCGTATCTGTTGAAACAAACATGAAACGGGAGATCCCCGCGTTTTACTTCGGCACGCGCGATCACAATTCTGAATTAGCAACAAATGTCACGTGCTCTTCAGAAGGGTGCTACTCATTTGATTTTAAGGATGTTCGCTATGAACTTCAGATTCCTGGTAAACATTTTATGTACAGTCTTCTGCCTGCTTTGGCAATCGCTTACCGTTTGAATATTAAAAGTGATGAACTTCAGGCGAAAGTCAAAGAGATTCAACCGGCGAATCTTCGTGGAACGATTCGAGAAATTAACGGTGTTCGGTATATCGAAGATTGCTACAACGCGAATCCATCATCGATGAAAGTTGCGGCAGATCTTCTTCGCGATATTCCCGCTTCAGGAAAAAAGATTGTTGTTGCCGGAGATATGAGAGAACTGGGCGAGTACACCGATGAACTTCACCGCGATTGTGGTGCCTATTTCGCTGAAGTGAAAACAGATATCGTGATTGCCGTTGGTGATCACGGAGGGGCTGTTATCGAAGGTGCAAAAGCTGGCGGAATGAACGGTGAATCACTTTTCGTCTGTCCAACTATTGAATCAGCAGCGGATTTGATCCGCAACATAGTCAACAAAAATGATCTGGTTTTGATGAAGGGTTCTCGTGGCATTGGCTTGGAAAAAATATTTCCTCTTCTCGAAGGAGTAACAGCATGAAACTTCCTGCACGCGTGACAGTTATCGGTTCTGGCGGAAGTGGTCTTGCCGCTGCAAAATATTGTGCAGAACAAGGGTGTTCCGTTCTCTTGTCGGATTCGGCAGATGCTAAATCCGTGGAAGCTCGTGTTCGTGAGGCTGGGCTAGACAAAATGATCCGCAGCGAAGGTGATGGTCATTCGGAAAATGCCTATGAATCTGATCTCGTTGTTGTTTCACCCGGAGTACCAATCACCGCCCCACTGTTCGAAGAGTGTCGTCGTCGTTCGATTCCGGTTATTGGTGAAGTCGAATTGGGATTTAGAGAAAGTAAGGCGAAGTTTGTCGCCGTAACTGGTTCCGCCGGAAAAAGTACGACTGTTTCTCTGATCGATTCAATTCTTCAGAGTGCATCGAAAGAGTCGGTTCTCTGCGGAAATATCGGCACTCCAGTAGTAACAGTAGCACCGACACTCTCTGAAAATGGAATTGCGGTGGTTGAAATTAGTTCATTCCAACTGGAAACAATTGATACCTTTGCTCCAAAAATTGCCGTGATTCTCAATCTTGCACCCAACCATTTGGATCGTCATGCTTCACTTGAAGAGTACTATGGTGCAAAATTTGAGATCGCTCGAAATATGAGAGATGGACTGATTGTTCTCAATGGAAATCAGCCTGAACTTGTGGCGTTTGGAGCCACGCAAAAATCAAAAAATCGCGTGATCTTTTTTGGGAAATCAGTTCCGGGATTCGAAAACGTTTCTGTTGAAAATGGGAGAGTTCTGTTTCGCGATACCGAGAATCTCGCGTACAACTACGCTTCGATTGAATCGTTGACTCTTAAAGGTGAACACAATATCGACAATGCGGTTGTTGCTGCGATTGTGGCAAAAGAAGTGGGAATCACTGGTGAACAATTTACTCAGGGAATCGGTGTTTTTTCTGGACTTGCGCATCGCATGGAAAAAGTGGGAATCATTAACGGGATTCACTGTTTCAACGACTCGAAAGCTACGACTCCTGAATCGATGGCCGTGGCGCTCAACTCATTTGCTTCAAAATCGGTGATGCTGATTGCTGGAGGAAAAGACAAAGGCGGCGATTTTGCTTCGATTACAAAATTAGTATCAGAAAAATGTCGTTTTGTATTTCTCATCGGAACTGCAACTGAAAAACTTTCGACCCTGTGGGAAAGCAAAGTGAACGTCATTGAAGCAACCAGTCTTCGCGATGCAGTAATTCGTGCTATCGCTGCTGGTTACGCTGGTGATAATCTCCTTCTATCTCCGGGGTGTGCAAGTTTCGATATGTTTAGAAGTTTTGAAGATCGCGGTGATCAGTTCCGAGCGATTGTCCAGGAGTTTGCCGATGAATAAGAGCAATGCAATGGATCGTGGAATTGTGATTACGGTATTGATTCTCATGGCTTTTGGGATCGTCTTTGTCTATTCCTCTTCGTTTCCCATTGCATCGTCAAAATTTCACGGAGAATTTTTCTTTGTGAGTCGCCATATTCAGCGCTTAGTCGTGGGATTGGTGATGATGATTCTTTTTAGTACGTTGGATTATCGACTACTTGCAAAGATAAGTCCAATCACCTATGGAATCTCCGTTCTGCTTCTGTTTATTGTCTTGATGTTGCCCGATGAGTTTGCTCGAAATGGTGCAAAGCGGTGGCTTCCTTTAGGACCATTGACTTTTCAGGTATCAGAACTGGCACGTCTCGCGTTGATAATAACAATTGCAAATCAACTTTCCAAGGTTGATGAAGGTGGTCTGCGCCATTGGAGAAATCTCCAAGCCCCTCTTATCTCCGCTGCAATTGTGATCGGTCTGATTGCTAAGGAGCCAAACTACAGTACTGCAATGATCGTGACTGTTCTAGTCGCGGCGATGTTTTTTGTCGGTGGGATTCCGAAACGGTACATATTTCCTGCTATGGGATTTGGGCTTGTTGGGTCATTAATTTATGGGTTATCTGCGGATTATCGCGTTAAACGTGTAATGGCTTTTTTAAAACCAGAGGAAAATGCTTCGGGCTCAGCTTTCCAATCATTGCAAGGTTTAATGGGAATCGGTCATGGAGGAATTTTTGGTACTGGTTTAGGTGCGGGTGAACAAAAACACTTTTTCCTTCCTGAATCATACACCGACTTTATCTACTCGATTCTCGGCGAAGAGATCGGATTTATTGGTTTGACCGTTTTGGGGATTGCATATCTCGTGATAATCTATCGCGGATTTAAAATTGCCAAAGAAGCACCGGATCGTTTTGGTTCTCTTTTGGCATTTGGGATTACCATTATCTTTGCATCGTACTTTTTGATGCACAGTTTTGTGAATGCTCGACTGTTTCCGACAACCGGTGTTCCCCTTCCGTTTATTAGTTACGGTGGTATGAGTTTGATATTTACTGCTGCGAGTATTGGAATTCTCTTAAATATTTCTCGTCGTCGCGTTGTAGGAAAGGATCGAAAATGAAAATTGTAATTGCAGCTGGTGGAACAGGTGGACATATTTTCCCCGCTCTTGCTACTGTTAAAGAGTTACAGAAACTCGATGCTCACAATGAAACTATTTGGGTGACTACGACTCGCAGTCGGGAACCTGAACTTGCGGAGCAGTACAAGGTAAAACCTCTGTTCCTCGATGTGGAAGGGATCAAGCGTACCGTTTCGTTGCAACCGGTAAAAGCGGTGGCAAAATTTGTAAAAGCATTTTTTGAGATGAAAAAATATCTTCAACAGAACAACGTTGAACGAGTGATCGCCTTTGGTGGATACGTGTGTGCACCGGTGTTGATGGCGGCAAAAGTTTTAAAAATTCCATACTTTCTTCAAGAACAAAATTCCGTTCCCGGGTTAGTCAACCGGATGTTTGCGAAGGGCGCGAAGAAAACCTTTCTTGGTGTTCCGGTCATCGAAAAATTTACTCTTGAAGGTAAAACTGAATTGAGTGGAACACCGATTCGTCACAGAGAAAGCTCGTATAGCACTTTCAAATTTCCGATTGATATTCCGGCTGAGAGCAAGGTCGTTTTGGTCTGTGGCGGAAGTCAAGGTGCTCAGTCTATGAACCGCGTATTGATAAATGCTGTTGAATGGATGGCTGAACAGAAAATCTATGTAATTTGGCAGAGTGGTGCACCTGGTCTCAGCGAACTTGAAGAAATTTTCAAGGGGAATAAATTCGTCTACTGTGCCGCATCTATGGATGATCTCTATCCCTTTTACGATCGCGCGGATCTCTTGGTTGGCCGTTCCGGTGCATCGACCATAAGCGAAGCGGCACTGTTTGAACTTCCTTCGATTTTAATTCCACTTCCGTGGTCAGCAGAAAATCATCAGTGGTTCAATGCGGGATTTGCGGAAAAAGAGGGATGGGTGATTCGCGTTGTTCAGTGTGATGAAACATCTGGACATGTTATCAATGCTGTTGAAAATTTATTCGTCAAATCAGAAATCACATACAATGAAATGAAACAAGCGGCACAACGGGCAGCTCGCCCTGAAGCAGCATTTGAAATTGCCCGGGAGGTTCTGGAGTGCTGAAACGTAAAGATCGAATTCATTTTATCGGTATTGGTGGAGCGGGAATGTTCCCTATGGCCGAAATTCTTCACCGCCAAGGATATGCGGTTTCTGGAAGTGATTCTCAAGAGAGTGCGGCGACAGAGCAGCTTCGCGCTTGGGGAATCTCTGTGCAGATCGGTCATGAACCGGACTTAGTGAATGGCGCTGACATTGTAGTTCATACCAGTGCGGTTGGTGAAACTAATCCTGAAATCGTTGCAGCTCGCAAAAATGGTACAGTGGTGATGAAACGGGCTGTTATGCTCGGAGATCTCATGCGCCAGAGTTTCTCGGTTGCCGTTTCTGGGACACATGGTAAAACAACGACAACTTCACTAATCGCAACAGTTCTTTCTGTGGCGGAGAAAAATCCAACCGTAGTAGTTGGCGGAATTTTCCGCGGGCAGAGTATGGTCAGTGGTGCCATGGTGGGCGATGGTAAAATTCTTGTCGCTGAAGCTGACGAATACGATCGTTCATTTTTGAAAATGCATCCGTCCATTGCGGTTGTTACCAATATCGAAGAGGATCATCTCGATATTTACAAAGACCTTGATGATATTCGCGATACATTCACCGAATTTGTTCATCGCGTGCCATTCTATGGTGAAATTATCATGTGTATCGATGATGCGGGCGTTCGGTCGATTATGGATCGCCTTGAAAAACCGTGTGTGACTTACGGCTTCGATGAGTCTGCACATTACCGAATCACTGAATGGTCTACGAATGGTGGAATCTCAACATTTACGGTAACGTGCGGCGGTGAACTTCTTGGAACTGCCGAAGTGCCACTGTCTGGATTGCACAATCTTCGCAACACACTCGCTTCAATTGCTGTTGCATCAGAAATGGGTGTGGATTTTGCAACAATCATTCTGGGTTTGGCACAGTTTCCTGGTGTAAAACGTCGCATGGAAATTCTCGGTCGTGAAAAAGGTGTTCTTGTTGTAGATGATTACGCTCACCATCCTACGGAAGTTGCAGCGACTCTTCAAGCGGTTAAATTGGGTAACTATTCACGAGTTACTGTGGTTTTCCAGCCACATCTCTACAGCAGAACAGCGAGTTTTTACAAAGAGTTTGCGAAAGAACTTTCCGCTGGTGCAGACCGTGTGATTCTTCTTCCGATCTACAAGGCCCGTGAACTTCCTGTTGAAGGTGTAAATTCTGATATGATCGTTGCTGAGATTGAATCTTCTGGCGGTCGTGCTGTTGTACTTTCTAAAGATGATATGGTTTCACTGGTTACCGCTCAACCAATTGAAAATGAAATCATTCTGCTCATGGGAGCTGGTGACGTGTGGTGTGAAGGTGAAAAAATTCTGAAAGAGCTAAAAAATCGTGGCTAAGAAAATTGAACCAAAACGGACAGGAGCAAATGCTTCGCGAAAAAAGGAGCAGAATCGAGAAAAGATTCTCACTCATGTTCCGCGTGTAAAACCGGGCCGTTTAGTTCTTATCTTGATCGTTGTTAGTGCAATTGGATTTTACGGATATAAATTTTTGAAATCGGGAAAAATCAAAACAATGATTGCTCCTGTTATTGTGTCTGAAGGTGTTGTGATCAATGGAACAGTTTCAATAGACTCGATGACGCTAGTGCTCGCTGCGAAAGATACGGCAATGACAATTTCTCCTAAGAAACAACACGCAGCTCTCAAACGGGTGCGCGAAGTTCCGGGGGTCATTTCTGCTCATGCTGGTATTCCCTTTTCAAAGGTGCTCACGATTAGTATCAAAGAACGGATACCGGTTGCATTTGTTGTGTTTCAAGGGAATCTGTACTTTATGAGTTTCGATGGATACATTTGGCCTTTTAAAGCTGGTGGATATTGGGATTTCCCCGTCATTTCGGGTGTCAGTTGCCGTGTATCGAAATCGGGTATTCATCGTGTATCTGACAACGATTTGAAACGATACAATTCGATACAAAGTACGTTTAAAAAAGTTAAAGATTTTCGCCCTGTAGGGTTTGATCTCAGTAATCCAGACCGAATTTCCGTTCGATTTAATGGCATTGAACCAACAATTCGATTTGGAAATTCACCGGAAAACCGGCTGGAAAATATGAATGGAATTTTAGAAATCGTGCGTCGTGATGATGTAGAAGTACGCCACTACATTGATCTCTCATACAAAAACGTGGCGTTCATTCGATAGGAGGACACATGCCAGATTATGTTGCTGGATTGGATATCGGAACTACGAAGATTGCTTGTATTATCGCTGAAAAAGATATTTACGGGCAGATGAAAATTATGGGTGTCGGTGTGGCACCATCAACAGGACTTCGCAAGGGTGTTGTTGTCAATATTGAAAAGACCGTGAAAGGCATTAAAGATGCAGTTCGTGAAGCTGAACTCATGGCTGGATATGACATTAAATCGGTCTATGTCGGGATTGCTGGTGAACACATTCGTTCGTTCAATAAAACCGGTGCAGTGGCAGTGAAATCAGCAGCAGGGGAAATTTCTCAGGATGATGTTGATCTGGTACTTGAAAATGCCAGTGCATTTCCCGCGCTTAATGAACGCGAAACACTGCACATTATTCCTCAAAATTTCGTTGTTGATGATCAGCCGGGGATCAAAGATCCTATCGGTATGAGTGGCGTTCGGCTCGAAGCGAATGTTCACATTGTCACCGGCGCGGTTTCTTCTGCACAGAACATTTACAAGAGCGTTGAAATGGCTGGTCTTAAAGTCAATGATCTCGTACTCGAACCGCTGGCTTCGTGTCATGCTGTTCTCGAACAGGATGAAAAAGAGGTTGGCGTTGCGCTTGTGGATATGGGTGGCGGAACCACCGATGTGGCGATCTACTCTGAAGAAGGTCTTATGCAGACCTTTGTGATTGGTTTAGGTGGAGAGTATGTGACCAAGGATATCGCCTTGGGAATTCGCACTCCGCTGGTAAAAGCTGAAGAAATCAAGAAAAAATATGGTTGTGCGGATGAGTCTCAAGTACCCGATGATGAGATGTTCCCCACCCCCGGTGTAGCAGGTCGCGAAGAGCGTCAGGTTCATCGAAAAATGCTCGCCACAATTATCGGTCCTCGCGTAGAAGAAATTCTCACATTGGCGGCCCGAAAAATCAATGAATCGGGCTGTCGAAATATGCTTGGCGCGGGAGTCGTTTTGACCGGTGGAGGATCAGAGCTTGAAGGGATTGAAAATGTTGCATCTCGAATTTTTCAACTTCCCATAAAACTCGGTAAGCCTCAGGGATTCACCGGACTTGTTGATGCGGCGCGTTCGCCGAAACACGCAACAGGAGTTGGTCTCTGTATGTACGGTTTTGAACACGGCCCGACGATGGGAGCTGGCGAAAAAGCAGCAAGTTTTGATATGAAATCTTTTGTGGAAAAAGTGAAAGAATGGTTCGCTAAAAATTTCTGAAAAAAGTATTTTCCAATTCTAAAGTTGACATTATAATAAAGAATAATATAATAGTCGCGTAATACGGGGGTAGGACATGACAAACATAGAGATGGTGCCGGATTTCTCTGCGCAACCAAAGATTAAAGTTATCGGAGTTGGTGGAGCAGGCGGTAATGCCGTTAACCGTATGATCGAAGAGGGTCTTGAGGATGTTGATTTTATTACTATCAACACCGATGCCGCTGCTCTTGAAGCAAATCGCGCTGCTCGCCGCATTCAGATTGGTGAAAAACTTACCAAAGGACTCGGCGCTGGTGCGAACCCTGAAGTAGGGCGTGCTGCCGTTGAAGAAAATCGCGAAGAACTTCAGAAAGAACTCATGCACACTGACATGGTTTTCATTGCTGCCGGTATGGGTGGTGGTACAGGAACCGGTGCTGCACCTGTTGTTGCTGAAATTGCAAAACAGAGCGGAGCTCTTACTGTTGCGGTCGTAACAAAACCATTCCTTTTCGAAGGTAAAGTTCGCGATCGCAATGCGAAATACGGTATCGACGAATTGCGCAAACACGTAGACTCAATCATTATCGTTGAAAATCAAAAATTGCTTTCAATTGGCGACCGCAAAACTTCGATTCTCGATTCATTCAAAAGTGCTGATGGCGTGCTCAATGATGCAACCGGTGGGATCACAAATCTCATTACAAAACACGGGTTGATCAATGTTGACTTCGCAGATGTCAAAGCTATTATGACAGGCATGGGCGATGCAATCATGGGTGTCGGTGAATCCGATGATCCTGAAAATCGTGCAATTATTGCGGCTGAACAGGCGATTAAATCTCCTCTACTTGGCCATATTGATATCAGTGGTGCACTCGGTCTGTTGGTGAATTTCACTGCTGGCCCTGACCTTTCACTTCTCGAAGTTGAAATGGCACACCAGTTTATAAATGACGCTGTCGGTGAAGATAGTGAAACCAATATCATTTTTGGCGCGATTATCGATCCTGAAATGAGCGGAAAAGTTCAAGTTACCGTTGTGGCAACAGGATTTAATAAAAATCCTAAAGTTGTACCTGCTCCTGTTGCTGTGGCACCCGCAGCTGCTCCTGTGGTAGCCGCCCCAGTTTCTGTACCAGTGACTCCTGTTACAGTAGTTCAAGAACAACTTCCCCTTGAATTAGTAGCTGAAGTTGCTCAGCAACCGGTTGTTCAACAGACTGTTCAGCAACCTGCTCCCCAGATTGCGACTCCTTCGTATCAGCAATCTGTTCAGGCTCAGCCGCAACAGTATCAGCAGAGTGCTCCTGTCCAGCAGCAACAGCCTCAGCAGAGTGCTCCTGTCCAGCAGCAACAGCCTCAGTATCAGCAGCCAACTCAGGCTAATCGCGCTGAACCGATGCCATGGCAGCAGAGTTATTCTCAAGAGAACTCTTCAATTGGTCAGAACATTGAAATTCCTGCCTGGGCTCGTCAGAACCGTCAGGATCCTTCGGTGATCACAAAAGATTATGCTTCTGGTGAGTATCGCATGAGTGGTGGAACGTTCCCTGGAGCGGGAAGTATGGGCGATATCGAAACGCCGGCATTCTTGCGTCAGCAGATGCAGTAATACACTTTCTGTTTTTTGTTTATTGTTAAAAGGTGGTCGGAATATTCCGGTCACCTTTTATTTTAGGCTCATAATCAAACGATAAGCGACTGCACCAAAATTATGAAAAGGATTTCTCATGGAATATGAACAGGTTGTCGGAAAACTTAAGAAACTCAGTGGCCGGAATGAAGAAGATGTGGAGAACCTTTTGGGATACCTCTACTATGACGAAGAGGCGATTGAAGAACTTCTTCCCATTGAGTATAACGATATTGAAGATATCATTGAACGATCTAAAGAAATTAAGTTTTCCCTTTGTGATGCCGAGACGCTTCGCGGAGCCCTTGATCTCTGTATGGAGGAGATTGGATTCTCTAAATCTCAGAATATCAATACCATGGTGGTGAAATTCATTGCGGGACTGGATTTTGATATTGATGAGGTGTATGAAACATTTTCGCCACTGGAGTTTGGGATGAACAGTTCGTCCGAGACCGCAGTTCTCGTGGCGGCGACTCGCGATGAAAATCTTGAAAATCAGGCTATCGCTATTGTGATAATCGCTTCGGAAAGTGAGTTCTAATGGGATTTCCTGAAAACTTTTTGTGGGGTGCTGCAACCGCTTCATATCAGATCGAAGGCGGTTCGAAAGCGGATGGAAAAGGCGAATCGGTGTGGGATAGTTTCTGTCTGAAAGATGAAGCAATTTTCAATGGTGACACCGGTGATATTGCCTGTGATCACTATAATCGCTATCGCGAAGATATTCAGCTGTTCAAAGAGATTGGTTTGAAAGGGTATCGGTTTTCTCTTTCATGGCCGCGGATTATTCCTACGGGAACGGGAGCCCTGAACTCTGCGGGAGTGGATTTTTACGATCGATTGATCGACACTCTGCTCGAGAAAGAAATCGATCCCTGTGTCACGCTGTTTCACTGGGACTATCCTCAAGAACTGTATCTTAGAGGTGGATGGTTGAATCGCGACAGTTCTGACTGGTTTGCGGAGTACGCGGAAAAAGCGGTGGAATGTTTTGGTGATCGGGTAAAACGGTGGATCACTCAGAACGAACCACAGTGTTTTATCGATCTTGGCCATCGAACCGGTTATCACGCACCGGGGGATCAGCACGGAATGCGACAGGTCTTGATCGCTGCGCACAACTCAATGCTCGGCCACGGAAAAGCGTACCGTGCCATGAAAGCAGTTCGGCCTGATATTTCTGTGGGGTATGCGCCAGTAGGAATCACGGGGATTCCGGTTGATCCAATTGCGGATCGCGATGCGGCATATCGCTTTATGTTTGGTCACCGCGGCGATTCGCTGTTTACCAATACGTGGTTCATGGATCCGGTGTTTCTCGGCCACTATCCCGAAGATGGAATCAAACACTATGGCAAGCAGATGCCTGAATTCCCCGCCTCGGATATGGAAATTATCAACGTTGGTGCAGACTTTTTCGGAACTAATATCTATCACGGTGATCTGGTAAAAGAGAATGGTGAACCGTATGGTGAACAGGTACCTTTTGCTCCGGGGCAGGAACTCACTGCTATGGGGTGGCAGATCACTCCCGAAGCTCTGTATTGGGGACCGAAGTTCCTTCACGAACGTTACGGGAAACCGATTATCATCACCGAAAACGGGATGGCCGGAACCGATCTCGTGGGACTTGACGGCACAGTGAACGACACGTACCGAATAGAGTATCTTCGACGCTATCTCACGCAACTCAAGCGGGGGATCGAAGAGGGTATTCCTATTGAAGGGTATTTTGCGTGGTCGGCTCTGGATAATTTTGAGTGGGCCGAAGGGTATGCAAAACGATTCGGGATTATTCACGTCGATTATGCAACTCAGAAACGAACGCTTAAAGCTTCAGCAAAGTGGTATTTTGAGGTGATCAAGTCCAATGGAATGGTATTGTAAGCAATCCGCTGAAGTGGTATCGATCTTTCTTATTCGCTCTAGATTCGGGGAATTACAGGTCGGGACGGAGAGGTAGGCGTTTCAGATTGAGGGCAACAAGGTTGAATTTGTTGTCACGAAATACTAAAAGGGAAGAGTCGAATAACTCTTCCCTTTGTGCATTTGAAACATTCTGCATTTACTTGAAAATCTCG